>JALUMZ010000028.1 GCA_027055635.1 Campylobacteraceae bacterium | reverse complement strand
TATTATTCCTCAGAAAGCCTTAAAATAGGCATTTGGAAGATTCTTTGTTTGAGAATTTTAGAAAACGCGGAAGTCAGGAAAAATGATTTAAATGAGGTTCATAATTGTATATTGGTAAATTATAAATTTGATTTTATACTAAGCAGTATCTATAAAATTATTAATATGTTTACGGGGAAATTAAAAGGGGAATAGTGGATGACTTTAAGTTCATCCACTATAGTTTTATATAGATTTTGTATTGTCCATAAGAACCGGTACAAATATTAAAGAGACTGCAACCGCAGCAATAGTTCCAAATATCAGTGCAATTCCTAGTCCTCCAAAAATCGGATCTTTGGCCAACAATGTACTAGCTAAGATGATAGCTGCTGCAGTCAAAAAGATGGGCTTAGCTCTTGTTGCAGTTGCTACTGCTATTGCTCTTCTCTTTTCCATCTTCTTCTTCATTAAGCTTAGAGTAAAATCTATAAGTAAAAGAGAGTTTCTTGAGCTTATCCCCATAAGAGCTATAAAGCCTATAAGTGAAGTAGCTGTCAAAAAGAAAGTATCAACAGTAATCATATCCATAACCCAATGACCAACAATAACACCTATGATAGAAAGAAAACTTCCAAGAAGTATAATTCCACTAATAGCAAAGCTTTTGTAGTAAATAACCATGAGTAAGAAGATCAATATAAGAGCAGCGATAAATGCACCTCCTAGGTCTCTAAAAGTATCCATTGTTACTTTCATCTCTCCATCCCAATTAAGATTAAAAATTTCACCTGACACTCTGTCTTTAAGTTGGAGATTAAACAGATGTGTATTTGTAACTATATAGTTTTTGCTAAAATGCTCTTTTATCTTATCTCTAGCAACCAATAGAGGATAAACTTGAGAAACAAGATCTGTTTCAGCAGTTATATTTACCATTTTTTCTAAATCTTTAGACATTAGTGTTGGAGATGAATTTACTTCGTTTATGTTTACTATCTCATTGACAGGTATCATCATCCCTTTTTTATTCATAAGTTTTAAAGAAGATAGTTTATCTTCTAAAGCTTGTTTAGAAAAACTTGAGAGTTCTTTTGTTTTTTTGCTCAAGACTAAGAATAGAGGTATCTGTTCAGGTGAATTTTCACTATTTTTTACCGCTACCTCCATGCCTTCAAAAGCAAGATAGAGTATCTGATTTACTTGCTTGATAGACAATCCTGATCTTATGACTTTTTCTTTATCAACCTTTAATTCAAACTTTTTAAATATCTCATCTTGCATAATATCAACATCAACTAAACCTTTAGTATTTTTCAATATAGATGCAATTTCACTTGCTATTTCTCTCATCTTAGAACTATTTTCACCATAAAGTTCCACAACTATAGATGCAAGCGTAGGTGGACCTGCCGGTTGCTCTATCATCTTAATATTTGTACCTTTGATTAGGTTTTCACAACTCTTTTGTATCACAGGCCTAAGTCTATGCACCATCATAAATGATTTTTCATCTCTTGTGTGCTTATCGGTTAGATTTACAACTATCTCTGCTACATTTTCACTTCTTTTAAATCCTGAACCTTTCACAAGACCTGCATAGTCCAAAGGAGAACCTAGCCCAAGATATGTTTCAATATCTGTGATCTCTTTCTCTTTTTTTAAGATTTTATTTACACAGTGTGTAACCATATGAGTTTGTTCTATCGAACTTCCTGTAGGCGTATCTATATATACCGAATATGTATTAGCACTCTTTCCCGGTAGCATTTTTGCCAGAACTACCTTTGTTGGCAACATCATAACTGAACCTACAAAAGCTAAAAATGTTATAAACAAAACCAAAAACTTTTTAAACTTAGAATTTAGGATGGAATAAATAATTTTCTCAAATAGTTTCATTTTTCATCCTTTTTTTGTTCTAGTGTATCTTTTTGAAAATGGTGCTCATGATGATGCATTTTAGGTTTTTTAAGAAGTTTTCTTGATAGATATGGTGTAAAAATATAGGCTACTACGAGTGATGCAAAAAGTGCAACTGGTACATTTTGTGGAATTGGCTTCATGAATTGCCCCATCATTTGACCCACAAATGCCATAGGCACCATCGTGAGTATGATTGCTAGAGTTGCTATATTTGTTGGAGCTCCTATCTCGTCAGTTGCCTCTATAAGAATTTCATCCATATCCTTGTCTATTGATTCGTGAGAGTGTAAATGTCTATGTATATTCTCTATGACTATAATAGCAGCATCTACCAAAAGTCCAAGACTCAACAAGAACGCAAAAAGGGTAATTCTATTTATAGTTTGTCCCGTCATAAAAGCTACAAAGATTGTAACAGCCAAAATGGCAGGCACAGTAAATGTAACTATTATTGACTCTTTCCAGCCAAGTACAAAGACAAGCAGGAGAGCTATGATTACGATAGATATAAGAAGGTGGAAAACAAGCTCATTTACAGCTTCATCTGCTCTTACACCATAATTTCTCGTCACTTTAAACCCTATACCCTCTTGTGAGAGTGTCTCTTTGAATTCATCTAATTTTTCTTGAATTTTATCTGCTATAACTACGGCATTTGTGCCTTTGAGTTTAGAGAGAGTGAGAGTTATTTGCTTTTTACTTACATCAAATTTACCATCTTTTTTATAGAGTATCTCTGCACTTCTAAAATCTTGAATATTTTCACCTATACTGACATCTGCAACATCTCTTAAGTATATCGGTGAACCCATGTATTGTGCTATTATAAGACTTTTAACATCTCTTATGCTCTCTATAGCATTTTTAACACCAAACAAAACAAGCTTACCGTCTTTTGTTCTATTTTTTACATCGGGCACATCAACTGCAAGTGATTTTAGGGCATTTACAATCTGACCCATAGAGAGGTGAAACCCTGAAAGTTTTTTTAGATCAACTTGAACATTATATTGCTCTTTCTTCTCCCCCTTAAGGGTAGTTTTTGCAACATTTTCTATTCTATTTAACTCATTTTGTATGTGCTTTATCTTTTTATACATAGCAACTGTAGAGATTTTTGAACCATTTTTTGGATAAAAAGCAACTGTCACTATTGGAATATCTATATCTATATCAAAAGGCTTTACAATTGGTTGCATAGTACCTTTTGGAAGCTGATCCATGTTTTGCATCACTTTGTCATAAAGCTTTAAATTTGATGATTCCCTATTTTCCCCTATATAATACATAACATTTACAATCCCAACATTTTTTGCTGAAACTCCATATATATGCTCTACACCTTTAATCTCTTTAATTCTTCGCTCAAGTGGTTTAACAATGATATTGTCTATCTGCTTAGGAGTAGCACCGGGGAGCACAACCATCACTGCACCACCGCTTATCTCTATTTGCGGATCTTCTTCTCTAGGTGTTACCTCAAGTGCAATATACCCAACAAGAAGTAAAAATACACCCAAAAGAGAAGTTAAGGGATTATGCAAAAAACCTTTTGCTAGTTTTCCTGCTACATCTGTTACTTTATAATTACTTTTATCCATATTTCAGCCTATTTTATATTTACAATTGCATACATACCGGGATATACAGTTTTTTTATCTCTATTAAATTTTACTTTAAGTCTAAAGGTATGAGTAAGAGGATTTGAGCTAGGTATGATAGAATCAATCACTCCCATACTTTTTAGCCCGATAGATGGAATTTCAACTTTCACACTCTCACCTATCTTTATATCTTTAAGATTACTCTCTGATATCTCGGTTGAAATTTTTAAATCGCTTAAATCTGAAAGTATGATTGCTGGCATACCAGGCATTGCCATTTCACCTACTTTTATATTTTTTGCAATTACAACGCCATCATTTGGTGCTTTAATTTTTAGATATTTGTATTGGTTCAGCACTTCTTGAAGCTTTGCTTTAGCCTGTTTTATCTGCTCTTTTGAAATTTTTACCATAGCTTTTAGATTCTTTTCTGCAAGTTCCAAATTTTCAACATCATACTTTGAAACCATATCCTTTTTTAACAATCTTTTATATCTATGCAGATTTAATTCTACATTTTGATACTGATTTTCATACATTTGAGATGCAAGTTTTGCCTGAGATATTGCAAGTTCAACTTGAGCTTTGGCACTATCTATCTCTTTTGAATCTATCTCATATAGGAGTTGTCCTTTTTTTACTCTATCACCCTCATCAACACCGACTTTTATAACAAAACCCATATATCTGCTTGTCATCATCTTTTGATTATCTGATATAACACTGCCTGTTAAATTTAAATTCCCTGCGTATATTTGCGACACCATCATACCAATGATAATAGTACCAATAAAAAACTTTTTCATATCTCTTCTCCATTTGCTATATTTTCTAACTCAAGTATTTTACTTGTTCTTCTATTTTGAACCTCTTTTAATTTTAAAACTTTCTCTATCTCCAAAGATTGTTTAATAATCACATCATTAATAGAAACTAATTTTTCCTGATATCTTCCAAGATAATTTTTGTAAATAGTTCTACTT
>JALUMZ010000027.1 GCA_027055635.1 Campylobacteraceae bacterium | reverse complement strand
ATGCCATCATAGATGGAGCATTGGATCATGAAGTAGACCAAAACCTTGAAATCTATGCACCTGACTATCGTGTTCTCTACCCTGAAGGGTATAGCAAAGCCGCAGGGTATGCACAACCTTTTTTAGTTAACCTTGAAAGCTCAAAAGAGTTTAAAGAGTGGTTTTTAGAAAAAGGGTATGGTAATAGCAGAGGGATGTTTGTGTTGAGTACCTACTCCATTGATACTCTTCAGCAGAACATCCAGACCTTTGCCATCGGACATATGAAAGAGGGAAATAAAGAGACTTTTTTTCGTTTTTATGACCCAAAAATATTCCCCTCTTTTTTACGTATGCTTGCTGCCAATCAACTGGCACAACTCTTCGGAGGTGAGAGTTTCTATATGTGTGAGAATTTTATCAATACCGAACAGATGGATATTTACACCTATGACCCTACAAAACAACACACATTAAGAACATCACACACTCTTTCGGTAGCATGCTCGCCTCTGCTTGCGAAGGCATTTAGCCCTTATGAGAGCTTAAAAACACCTGCATTTTACCAAGCGGTGCAGGAACGATTGGTGTTTGATGCACAAGATGTTAACATTTTGAGTCAACATAAACTCTATATTCATGCCAAACAGGTTGCCTATTCGCTTATAGAACAGCACCCACCCTACAAAGACAAAACCCTCAACACACTCTACAAACCCATACTCGACCTTACCCACCAAGGATACGCACTGGGCCTACATGACCCTGAGACAAACTTTTTATGGGTCGTTGCCAATGTGTGGCACGAGGGTGTCGACAAGCTTAAAGAACATCAAACTTATGGTAAAATATTTGATATTTCCGGGGTGGTGACACAGGGGCAGAAAAGGATTCTACTCTTAGACTTGATAAGTGAACTTCAAGAAAAACTAAAGCAAAAGGAACTGAAAAAATGAGCATGAAAACCTATATTGTAAAAAGTGGCGATACTTTTGGGCAGATTGTGCTCAAAGCAATGAAAGATAACAAAGACTTAAGTTCTGAAGATATAGAACGGGCAAATGGTCATATTAAAAAATTCAGTGATATATGTGTAGATGACACAATCTATATTCCTTCTCCAAAACCTAAAGCCACCTCTTTGTATGCTGCACCTACAGAAGGGAAATGTGGTAACGAGTTTACCTATGTGCCTGTAGGTAAAAAAGCTACAATGGCTTCTGTCTCAGGAAAACTCAATGGAAAGTCCACTCCAAACTTGGAACCCAATCAAACTTATGTGTTAGAAAGAGAGAAGATAGAAGAGTCACAGCAGGGCTCTTTAGAAATAACATATAACGGTAAAGCTTTACCCTTGGTAAAAGATATGTCACCGTTTAAAGAACAGATAGGTCAGCACAAAGATGTAAAAGTGTCCATATTGGTAATGGATAAATCATATCTTACCCCTGCGATAGAGGTTCCTGAGTTTAGAAGTCCCGACAATGATGCTACTATGACACCTAGTGAACTTTCATCAAATACACAAGGAGCACCCGCCTCTACATTAGAAGTAATGGGTATAAAAGAGGAGCGTCAAATTGTAGCTATGGATGCTCCTTCATTGCAAGAAGAATATATCCCTCATAAAAAAGTACTAGATATAGAGAGTGATAAACTCACATTTGAACAGAAAAAAAAGATAGTGCATGACCTTCTTGCCTCTTTGCGTTTTGATGGACTGATGTTGCCTTCAGCATTGGCAATGGGTGATTTATTGACAGGAACAGAAAAGGCTATTGTTGCAGATGCTATACGTGGGCTTAAAAGTCATGGATGGAATGGAAAGTTTTATGTCAATGTGAACAAGGCAGGCAGAACAGAACTTGTATTTAAAGGTTGGGCAGGGCTGAGGAAACATTTGAATTTTACACATATTTTAACGACAGATGCTCGGGTGAGTGCTTTGGGGATTGCCGCAGAGGTATCTAAAGGTTCAGGTAAAGCACTCGTAGCCGCTTCCAATCCTTTTAAGGGAGCACCATTTGGTATCACTATTGTGGGGTTTATGGATGTCACCGAATGGGTAACAACTGAAAACCATAACGACAATCTCTCTGACTTATTTGCTATGTTGGGAGTAGATGCTGTGAAATTTGGGTTGGCTTCGGCTGCAGGGGTGGGTGTAGCCGCTTTAATAATTTCTTCCATAGGAATAGTCTCTGCAGGTGCGATAATTATTACCGTTTTAGGTGTAGGAGTAGCTGCATCATATGTTCTAGAAATGGTAGATGCCAAACTTGGTGTTACCCAAGCTGCAAAAGATGGGCTTAATGATGTCGAAAAATATATAGAGGAACACTATAAAGCACCACAGAAATACATCTCCGATGTACCAGCTTGGATGATGAAATAATACAATGCAGTATTTTGTTGAAAATAAAAATAAATTTATTACAATAATATCACCTATTATTGTACTTGTATTGTTAAGTTTAAGTTTTTGGATGTTTAAAGAAAATACGCATATCAATCTTTATTCTCTATTGTATTTATTATTCCCTATTGCAATATATACATCTTTTGGTAAGAATTTTAAAGGCTACATGGTTTCATCTCATTTATGGGGAACAATTTTTGGTTTTATTTTGCAAACTATAGGGGTATACGGTACCTTACGTGTAGTATATCAATATGATAGTTTTTATTATTTTTTATTATTTTTTATTATTTTTTATTTGTTTTTTATTATTGATTCGATAAATTTTAAAAAAGCGTCTGAGAAAGAATATATTCGTACAAAAATGAAGATTGATCAGATGAAAGTAAAAAGAGAAGGGAATTATTATATAGATGATATGAAGTTTCGGTTTAGCCATTTAAAAAATACTAATGTGAGAGAAGAAGGAAATGTAAACTTTTATACAATTAAAATTGCAATGATTCTTGGTGTTCCTTTTTTGTTGTTTGGAAAAATTTCTGTAGCATTTGGAATTATTGCGGCAAGATATTTTCCTGATTCTATTCTTGTATTTTACAGTGCATTGTTTATCGTAGGTACTATACTTTTTTCAACAGGTATCGTTGGACTTCTTACCTCTTTAAAGCTTAAACTTGATGATGAATAATACAATATACCCCTTATTTCTCATTTGTATAGAACTATACTTAATTTACCGACTTGTTCATACGTATAAAAATCACACAGAAGATACGCCAAAAGATGCTTTTGATTTTCCAAATAATGATTGGATTAAAACAACATACAATGATACAACTTTTATTGGCTATGTAGTAGGTCGAGCATATCTTGAAAATCACACACCTTTTCTTATTGCAAAAGGGATTATTGGTGATAGTAAAAAAGGTTATGTTTTTTTCTTTGGTGACATTGATGCACATGAAACAAACTTCGATGTGTTGGATATCTCACATAAGTATGAGTATTTGAAAGATGAAAGTATTCCTTTGGATAACATTTATTATCCTGAAGAGGATTTTGTTCGTCTTGAAGATGAACAGGCTCTGCATGAAGCTATGGGTCAAATCAAGGTTTTACAATCTATCAATATGGCTAAGGTAGAGAGTGGAGAGTATTCTTATCATATAGAAGATATAGATGATACTCCTATGATAGAAAAGACCAACAATACACTTTGGGATATCCCGAATATTATAAAAGAAGAATTATTTCGTAAAATATCTTGGTATTATATCTTGGCATTTTTTATAATCTTAATCTTGAGTGCGAAATATCGTATATTTCCAAATATAATGAGACTTGACCATCCTGTACATTTTTTTAACATGGCGATGTATGGTAGCTCTATATTTGTAGTGTTATACTTTTTAATGTATACCTTATATAAAAAAAACTATTGGTCTATTATTTATATGGGAATGATAGGTTTTATTTTTAATCTTTTAGTTATTATTCCATTGCTTATAAATGGTTATTATATTATTTTTCAAATGCTTAAAAAACCTTTTAATTATAATGTAAAAGGGTACTATTGTTATTACATTCATTACGATGACTATCTTAAGGAATTTAAATCTAAATATGGTTGGTTTGACATTCGTACAAAAGATAACAATTATTGGGATTATGCATCATATTTAAAGGATACGCAGATTATATCTGAATATTCAGATAGGCTCTATGACTATGTTGAACATAAGACAAAAGATATGAATATAGACAAACTTGGTGAAATCAATAAATATAACTGTGAGTCAACTCCATGTAAAATTGTCACTCCATATGATGTTAAAGCAGATTTAAATATTGTCGGATATGAGGCATTTGGAGAAGTGATAGTCGATAAAATCATTCCTAAAAATCAAAATACTTCACCCTCTTTCATAGATCAATACACCTCTATGGTTATAAAAGAAAAAAAGGATTATTCTGATGATACTATATTTGTTTCTATCCCAAAACAGTACAAATACCATGTAGGAGATACTATTGCAGTATTTGCGTGGATGGGTGTTGCGATGGATATAAATATATCCAAAATAAAAAAAATTGTAT
>JALUMZ010000026.1 GCA_027055635.1 Campylobacteraceae bacterium | reverse complement strand
AAATAGCTCATATCGTAAGAAAATACGAAGAAGAAGCAAAACAAGATGTAAGAAGAAGAGTAAACTATATATTGGCTCAGGCTACAAGCAGATTTGCCGGAGATTTTGCGGCTGAGAGACTCATCAATGTAGTAAATATCAAAAATGATGAACTAAAAGGTAGAATAATAGGAAAAGAGGGCAGAAATATAAAAGCTCTCGAAATGTTACTAGGAGTTGATATCATCATAGATGACACTCCAAATGCCATCATTTTGAGTAGTTTTAATCTTTATAGAAGAGCAGTAGCTACAAAGGTGATAGAACTCCTTGTTGAAGACGGAAGAATTCAGCCTGCGAGGATAGAGGCGATATATGAAAAAGTGAAAGAGGAGTTTGATAAGGGCTTGATCGAAGAGGGGCAAAATATCCTTATGGATTTAGGTCTGACAAAAGTTCATCCAGAAATCGTAAAACTCATAGGAAGGCTTAAATTTCGTGCAAGTTATGGGCAAAATGCTCTTGGTCATTCACTTGAAGTTGCTCATCTTGCAGGCATCATAGCAGCAGAGTGTGGTGGTGATGAGATGCTTGCTAGACGGGCAGGGATACTTCATGATATTGGAAAAGCTCTAACTCATGACTTTCCGGGAAGCCATGTTGATTTGGGTGCAGATATTTGTAAAAGATACAAAGAGAAAGATGCGGTTATAAATGCTATCTACGCTCACCATGGACACGAAGAGCCAACAAGCGTAGAATCAGCGGCAGTTTGTGCAGCAGACACGCTCTCAGCCGCGAGACCGGGAGCTAGAAGAGAAGTGCTTGAGGCATTTTTAAAGAGAGTTAAAAGCATAGAAGAGATAGCAACCGACAAAGACGGCATCAAGCAGGCCTATGCCATAAATGCGGGACGAGAAGTCAGAGTAATAGCAAATGCTAAACTTGTAAATGATGATGAAGCCGTGCTTTTAGCAAAAGAGATAGCAAAAGAGATAGAGGAAAAAGTACAATATCCGGGCGAAATCAAAGTTAATGTCATACGGGAAGTTCGCTCTATAGATTTTGCTAGATAGCTCTACATGTAGAGGATTAAAAGATATATGTATAGCTTCAATAGATTTTTCACTGAGGCTAAAAAATACAAAAAAGAGCTGATAATTGCAAATATATTGGCTCTTTTTGCTGTTATACTTAGTACACCAGCCCCTCTTATTATGCCAGTTCTTGTGGACGAAGTTTTACTTAAGAAACCTGGAGTTATCACAAATACGATAGATTCTTTCTTTGGACATCCTTCAAAAGCCTATATCTATGTAGGTATTATGCTTGTTTTAATCATCATATTGCGAGCAGTATATTTTGTATTTAACTACTATCAAACCAAACTTTTTACAATAGTTTCAAAAAATATCTCTTTTAAACTCAGAGAAGATTTGCTAAATCATTTGAGCAAAGTTGCTATAAATGAATTAGAGTTTTTTGGCTCTGGTAAAAGTGCTTCATTAATAGTTGTAGATGTGGATACTATAGAGAACTTTTTAGGATCATTTGTAAGTCGTCTTATCATATCTGTCTTGACCATTATAGGGGTAGGTATCGTTCTTTTAATGATTCATTGGCAGTTGGCACTTTTCATATTAATTTTAAATCCATTTGTGGTAGTTTTAACAACTAAAATAGCCAAAAGAGTTTCTGTTTTGAAGAAAAATCAGAATAAGGCTTTTGAAATTTTTCAAGAGTCTTTAAGTGAGACTTTGGAACTTTTCTCTCAAATCAGAGCGGCAAATCAGGATAAAAATTTCTTTTCAAAAGTTATAAGAAGTGCAAAAGAGATAAGAGAGAGATCTATAGAGTTCACATATAAAAGTGATGCAGCAAATAGACTCTCTTTTTTGGTTTTTCTATCCGGTTTTGAGATATTTAGAGCGGCTAGTATATTGGTAGTTGCTTATTCTGATTTGACAATAGGATTGATGTTCGGAATTTTTGGTTATCTTTGGGTTATGATGACACCTATTCAGGATATTTTGAATATCCAGTATGCATATCACAATGCAAAAAAATCTCTCGGAAGGATAAATTCCATATTTGCACTCAAATGTGAACCTCAATATAGACACAAATGTAATCCATTTAGAGAAAACGATACGAACGAGATAGAGGTTAAAAACCTTAGTTTTGCCTATGATAATGGTAAAAATATACTTCAAGATATAAATCTTAAAATTAAAAAAGGTATGAAAATTGCTGTAGTGGGTGCAAGTGGGAGTGGAAAAACAACTTTGGCAAATCTTTTGGTTGGATTATATACCTTTGACAAAGGAGATATACTCTATGATAACTGCTCTATCAAAGATATAGGCTTAGATGTTGTCAGAGACCATGTCTATCTGGTTTTGCAAAATCCTCAAATGTTCAATGATACTATCAGGGAAAATTTAACTTTTGGCAAAAAGATAGATGATAAATCTCTCTTAGAAGCTTTGGATATCGCTCAGTTGGGAGGTTTGATTAAGAATCTAAAGGATGGGTTGGATACGCAAATCGGTAGAAACGGCGTAAAATTATCAGGTGGACAGAGACAAAGACTCTCAATAGCGAGAATGATAGTCCAAAATGCAAATATAGTCATACTTGATGAGTCCACATCAGCACTTGATGTGCATACAGAAAATAGACTTTTTGAGTCGTTAAATGATTATTTAAAAGATAAGACTACAATTATAATCGCACATAGACTCAGCACGATAAGGAAGGCCGACTATATTTATGTACTAGACAATGGGGCGATAGAAGAAGAGGGTACTCATGATGAACTTATGAGCTTAGAGGGAACTTTTTATAATTATACACAAGGAGTTTAGGGATGAAAAAATTAGTTTATCTGTTTATATCTGTTGTTTTGTTTGCAACTGCCTCATTTGCGGGAGCAAGCGAAGAGTTACTAAATAGTGCGAATAGTCTAAAAGAGATACTTAGAGTAAACAAAATACCGATAAAAATTTTGCAAAAAGCAAGAGCCTTGGTAGTTGTGCCAAGTGCTACGAAGATAGGTTTTTTTATTGGTGGTGAGTTTGGTGATGGAGTCGCAAGCATAAGAAAAGGTGATGGTTCTTGGAGTAATCCTTTCTTCATAAAACTTCAAAGTGGAAGTTTGGGATGGCAGTTTGGCTATGAGCACAACTCTATACTACTTGTTTTTAATAGTGCAAAAAGTGTAAATTCACTGTTAAATCGCAGTATTACCATGGGTGCAGATGCTTCTGTATCTGCAGGACCGCTTGCTAAGACTTATGAAAAAAACAGCAAGATTGATTTGAGTGCAGAGGTATTTGCATATAGAAAATCAGAAGGTCTGTTTTTAGGTGTTTCTCTAAAAGGAGCTGTTGTAAATCAAGATAATGACAAAAATATCGAATACTACGGCAATGGTATAAAAGCAGCAGACATAGTGACAATGCCTCAAAAATATGATACCTATGCCATAAAAGAGTATTTTAACTCTATAAACACCATACAGTAAGGAAAAATTTGCAAGATATATTAAACTCACTCTCAACTTACGGATATATAATTTTATTTATATACTCACTCGGAGGCGGTATGGTTGCTCTCATAGCAGCCGGTGTATTGTCTTACTCAGGTCAGATGGATTTGAGTCTCTCGATTTTGGTGGCATTTGTGGCAAATGCTCTTGGTGATTCACTACTTTTTTATATCAGCAGGTACAATAAACCTCAAATGATGCCCTATCTTAAAAAACACAGAAGAAAGTTGGCATTGAGTCATCTTTTGATGAAAAAATATGGTGATAAAATCATATTTTTTCAAAAATTTGTATATGGTATAAAAACTTTGATACCAATCGCGATAGGTTTCACAAAATACAGTGCTTTTAAATTCAATATCCTAAATATCATCTCAGCAGCTCTATGGAGCCTCATAGTAGCATTTGTCAGCTATAAAGCAGGCGAAACTTTGATGAGGGCAAGTAAATATATAGCATCAAACCCTTGGCTAGCACCTTTGATACTCATATCACTTTTAGGCTTGCTATGGCTCTACATGCAACTAGCCACAAAAAAGAAAAAAAGAGTGGGCTAGTTTTTTTCACTCGTTCCAGCTCTCCTGAGGTGGAATGCATACAGCTTAACCCTTTTTGTTACGCTAATTTTCTCTGGTGCGTAAAATCAATAATGTGTTTTTGAAGAGAGTCAAGAGCATCTAGCACATCAAATGATTTATCATTAGTATTTATTTTTTCTTTTATACATTGAACTTCATACTCTAAGTCAACTTGATTTTTTGCATCTTTATATATTGTAACAAACTCATCATCTTTCATAAATTCATTTTTCAATTTTTCATAATTACTCATATGACATCCTTTCATTGTATTGTTTTCTCAACTCCTTAGCTTTTTCAATCTCTTTTCTAGGAATTTTTTGACTCTTTTTTATAAAACCATGCGTGATAATGATTTTTTTACCGCTAACATAATAATACAAATTTCTAACTATTTTATTTGGTAAACTTACTC
>JALUMZ010000025.1 GCA_027055635.1 Campylobacteraceae bacterium | reverse complement strand
TAGCATCTGAAATTAGAAAATACTCTAAATATAAGCATCTATCATTGATAGCAGTAACATCAAGAACCTCAAAATCAGATAGATTAAGGGGTGTTGAGTCTGGCATGAGTGAATATATAACAAAGCCTTACTCACCTGAATACCTAGAGAGTGTTGTTAGAAAAAATATAAAATTGTTAGCGGAGTAAATGATGAATGATCAATTGAACAAAGTTTTACAAAAACAACAGAAGCAGATAAGTGAGCCCGAAAAAGTTATAGATGATGTAGTGCAATTGGTAGGCTTTATAATAGGAAATGAAGAGTATGCTATACCAATTTTAAGTATTCAAGAGATTATAAAACCCATAGAATACACAAGAGTACCGCAAGTTCCTGACTATGTGCTAGGGGTCTTTAATCTAAGAGGCGATGTTATACCGCTAATCGATCTTAGGAAAAAATTTAATTTAGAATCTGCGAAGCAAAGCGATGATACAAGATATATTGTATTAAAAGGCAAAGAAAATATAGCCGGATTTGTGATAGACAGACTTACTGAAGCTATAAGAATAAAAAGAGACAGAATAGATCCGCCACCTGAAACTATACACTCTGAAACAGGGATGATATATGGTGTTGGTAAAAGGGATGATAGTATGCTTACAATCTTAAAAGTTGAAGCATTATTAAAGAGAGATTTTTAAATCTCTCTTTCTAATTAAGAAGATAATCATACATTTTAGTAAGATTATCTTGCGTAGTGTTGAAATTTAGAATCTATTGTTAAAATTTCTTTTTGGTCTCTCTTCTCTTGGTCTAGCTTCGTTAATTCTAAGAGTTCTTCCTTCGAATTCTTTTTCGTTTAATTCATCTATTGCATTTTGAGCTGCTGCATCGTCATTCATAGTAATAAATCCAAACCCTTTTGCTCTACCTGTCTCTCTATCAGTAATAATTTTTACTGCTTCTACTTCGCCATACTGGCTGAATAGGTTTTCTAAACCTTCCTCTGTTGTTGAGTAAGAAATGTTTCCAACATAAATTTGCATCTTGTCTTGTCCTTAAAATAATTTTATACTAATCAACAAACACACAAATCCTCTGCTCATATTCATAAAATACCCACTTGTAAAATGTATAGTATTATTGATTAATATAGTAAGACAAGTATTATACTATAAAAAAGTCTATTTTACTAATAAAATTTCTAAAATATTTTTTTTATTGGTTTATTAAACAATTTAATGTAGAATTGTTACAATATTTTACAGGCAGGGAAGTAGTATGAAATTATGTGTTTTTGATTTTGATTCAACTTTGATGGATGGGGAGACTATAGATTTTTTAGCAAAAGAGTTAAATTTTGAAGAGAAGGTCTCTTTGATTACAGAAAGAGCTATGCAAGGAGAGATAGATTTTTTTGAGAGCCTTACAAAAAGAGTGAAATTTTTAAAAGGATTAGGCAAAAAGAGAGTGGATGAAATATGCCATAACCTACCATACATGCCAGGAGCAAGAGATACGATAAAAGAGCTTAAAGAGAGAGGCTATAGAGTTGTAGTCTTTAGCGGCGGTTTTAGAAATGCAACAAGCTATGCAAAAGAGATATTGGGATTTGATGCAGATTTTTCAAATACTCTACATGTAAAAAGCGAAATTCTTACAGGCGAAGTTGGAGGAGATATGATGTTTGGATTCTCTAAAGGAGATATGTTGCAAAGATTGCAATCTTTGTTCCAAATTGATGAGAATTCTACGATGGTTGTCGGGGATGGGGCTAACGATGTCTCTATGTTCAAATATGCAAAAACCAGAGTCGCATTTTGTGCAAAAGATATTTTAAAAAAAGAGGCAAATATTGTGATTGATGAAAAAGATTTAACTAAAATATTAGAGGATAAACTATGTATATAGAAGATTTGAAGTTTTCATTGTGGTGTGATTTTGTAGAGAGAAGTTTTTTAGACGGTGAATTTGTTGAGTTGATTGATAGAGGTATTATAAATGGAGCTACAAGTAATCCGGCAATCTTCAAATCAGCGATATTAACTTCTAAGGCATATAAAGATGATATAAAATCTTTGGGCAAAAAAAGTCCAAAGGAGATTTATGAAGCTTTGGCTATTAAAGATATAAGGAAAGCTGCCAAAAGACTGCTTCCTCTTTATGATAGAGGGGACGATGGCTTTATCAGCATAGAAGTTGACCCTTTCTTATGTGATGATGCCAAAGCTACTATAGCTGAGGGAAAGAGACTTTTTTCCCAGATTGATATGCCAAATGTTATGATAAAAGTTCCTGCTACCCAAGCAGGATATGACGCTATGAAGGCGCTTATAAGTGATGGTATAAATGTAAATGCAACACTGATTTTTTCAACACAGCAGGCAAAAAGATGTATGGATGCTTTTAGTGAGGGCATTAAACTTTTTCAAGGAGAGAGTACGCCAAAAGCTGTTATCAGTGTCTTTGTGAGTAGATTTGATAGAAAACTTGATAAGCAACTTAAAGACAAAGGTATTCCAACATCAAAAGTTGGTGTTTGCAATGCTATAAAAGTTTATGAGCTTGTAGAGAGTTATGGATTGGAAAATATAAGAACTCTTTTTGCAAGTACCGGTGTAAAGGGTGATGATTTAGAAGCAGATTACTATATAAGAGAACTGCTTTTGAAAAATTCTATAAATACTGCACCACTTGCTACAATAAAATATTTTATACACTCAAATAAGATAAATAGCAAAATAAAAGTAGGCGAAGATGTTGATTTACTGCTAAAGAGGGTTGAAGAGAGTGGAATTGATCTAAGTGTTGTTTGTGATGAGTTGATGCAAGAGGGCTTAATCTCTTTTAAAGAGGCTTTTGGAGAAATTTTAGAAACATTAGGTAGTTAAAAATGAAAGATCTTTATACTATAAATATTGATGAGTTAACTTTTGAGATGACAAAAAAACTAAGATTCTATCTTAGTAAGTTACTTGAAAACAACGGAAGTGATCTACATGTAAAGAGTGGGTCAAATATCAGGGGTAGGATCAATGGACAAATAGTTTCATTGTCAAAAGAGGTTTTAACCCACAAAGATAGTATTACATTGGCAAAAGAGTTGCTTCGTACAAGATTTGTTGAGTTGGTGGAAAATAAAAACCTAGATTTTACCTACAAACTAAATGATGATTTTCGCTTCAGGGTAAATATATTTTTTCAGATTGATGGGATATCTGCTGTTTTTAGAGCAATCCCCGCGGTTTTACCTACAATAGAGTCATTGAGTCTTCCTAAAAGTGTTAGAGATTTTTGCTCTATCCCTAGGGGGTTAGTCTTAGTGACAGGTCCGACGGGAAGTGGTAAAACAACAACTTTGGCTTCGATGATAAATAGTATAAACAAACAGTTCTCAAAACATATCATTACGATAGAAGATCCAGTGGAATTTATATATAAGGATGATAAATCGATCATAAACCAAAGGGGTATTGGGCAAGATGCTCTTAATTTTGCCGACTCTCTAAGAGCGGCTCTGAGGGAAGATCCAGATGTTATTTTGGTTGGGGAGATGAGAGATTTAGAGACAATAGAGATAGCAATGCATGCAGCAGAGACAGGACACCTAGTCCTCTCGACTCTGCATACAGTAGATGCAAAAGAGACCATAGGCAGAATCTTGGGAATGTTTCCAGGGCATGATCAAAATAGAATAAAAATGAGCTTAGCCTCAACCCTGCAAGGCGTTGTATCTCAAAGGTTAGTAAGAACAGTGGAAGGGAAAAGGACAGCAGCAGTAGAAATATTGGTTAAAAATGCAAGGATTGAGAGTTTAATTTTAGAGGGTAGAGATGGTGAGATAACAGATGCCATAAAAGAGGGAAAAGATATTTATGGCACTCAAACATTTGATCAGGCTCTTTTGGAGCTTTATGCTAAAGGTATTATTTCTAGAAAAGAAGCGCTATCTAGCTCTACAAGTAAAAATGATCTTTTGATGGATTTAGACTATTATGATGCCCAAAAAACAATGGAGAAAAGACGATTATCAGATTTTGAAGTAGAAAATGTTGACAAGGATATTGTTGGTTTGAAAAAGTGATTTATCAATATTTTAGTTTTATTTTTGTATAATCACAAGCTTAAAAAAATTTTAAAAGGACAGTTATGTTAGAAGGCATAGTTAGAGAGAGTATCACAAAACAAGCTACTAAAGAGCTTAGAAGAAATGGTTATCTAATTGCCAATATTTATGGAAAAGGGATAGAGAATATCAATGCCGCATTCAAAGAGAATGAGTTCATAAAAGCAGTTAGAAATAAAACAACACTTGCATTTCCTGTAAAAGTAGGGGAACAAGAGTTAAATGTCGTAATTCAAGAGTATCAAAAAGATCCTGTAAAAAGTAAATTTTTACATGTTGATTTAAGAGTTGCATTACCAGATGTTTTAAGTAAATATTTGGTTCCTGTTTTAATCACAGGAACTCCAAAAGGACTTAAAAACAAGGGCGTTTTAGCACAATCTAAAAAGAGACTTTGCGTAAAATGTACAGCTCAAAATCTTCCAGATAACTTTACACTAGATGTTAGTGATTTGGATGTTGGAGATACTATTTTAGTCAGAGACATTAAAGCAAATAGTGAAATTAAAATCATGGATGAAGATAGAATTGCAATTGTCGGGGTTATAAAAGCTAAATAGTGCTAATCTAATGAATTTAATCGTAGGATTAGGCAACCCAGAAGAGAAGTATAAGCATAATAGACATAATGTAGGTTTTATGGTTATAGATTCTCTTCTGTCAACTCTTCCTTTCACTCACATAAACAAAAGTAGTTTTAGAGGAGCTTTATATAAGAGCTCAAACATACTACTTCTTAAGCCACTTACATTTATGAACCTCTCAGGACAAAGCATAGAAGCAGTCAGCAGTTACTTTAAGCCGGACAATATAGTAGTTATACATGATGATTTGGATTTACCGTTTGGAACTCTGAAATTTAAATTTGGTGGCGGTCATGGCGGACACAATGGACTTAGATCTATAGATGAATCCATAGGCAAGGAGTACCTAAGGGTGCGTATAGGTATAGGTAAGCCACAAAGTAGAGACAAAGTAATCTCTCATGTTTTATCAGATTTTTCTAAAAACCAACAAGAAGATTTGGGGAAAATCATAAAAAATGCAAAAGAAGCAAGTTTGGTTTTGACAAAAGAGAATCTAAGAGAGGTATCGCAACAATACAGCCTTAAAGTAAAAAAAGAAAATAAATGAAGATATACCAAAAGTATATTATAGGTAAGTATCTAAAGAATTTTTTTATAATATTTTTTGCATTAGAACTATTTTATGTAAGTATTGATCTGCTGACAACATACAAAAAATTACCAAATTCTGCAAATTTACAAATTTTATATGTTATGTTTCAAAGTATGTATGCCATCAATTATGTGCTACCTTTATCCATAATATTTGCTGTAATTGTCACAATGATTTCAATGATAAAGATGAATGAATTGGTGAGTATGTTGTCTTTTGGAATAGGAAAACAAAAGGTATTAAAACCCATATTCCTAGCCTCTTTATTTATCACTATAATTTATATATTGTTAAATTTTACATCTTTTTCATATGTTAGAGAATTTAGCAATAATATACTAAGATTTGGTCAAATTTCAAGTGATACAAAAGATCTGTTTTTAAAAAATGATAATAATTATGTATATTTTGGAAAGTTAGATCCTATTAAAAAAGAGGCTACAAATATAAAGATATACAATATAAAAAATAGTGATCTTAGATATATTATAAATGCAAAAAAAGGGTATTATAATAATAAAAATTGGATATTATATGATGTTGAAAAGATAATCAAGCCAAAAGTAACGGTATTGGGAGATAAAGGGTTAAGGGTTGAAAAATTTTTAAAATTAGATACTCTTAAAGATTTTAGACCGAAGATTATAGACAATGTCTATAAAGGAAAATTTAATCTATCTATTTTAGATGCAATGGATGCTTTAGAATTTTTTAATTCTCAAAATATAGATACGACTAGGATTAGGGCAATCATATATATTCAGTTGTTTTTACCTCTCTTTGCTCCATTTTTGGGCTTGATACTCTTTGTAAATACACCGCTTATTTCTAGGTATAATAGTACGGTATTTTTATCGTTTTCTTTAGCATTTACCTCTGTTTTAGTTTGGGGGTTGCTATTTTTACTCTCAAAGCTTGCACTGAATTCTGTTATATATCCAGAACTAGCTATTATGTTCCCAATTTTTTTATTGGGTATACTATCTTTATATCTACATATTAAACATCATTAAGGGCACATTCAAAGAACATATATGTATTGATAGAAACCTAGTATAGGGTCTTTAGAGGTGCTCTTAATTTTCTTTTTCTCTTTTTTTAGATAAAATAGATTTTCTGTATATTTAATAGACTTAAAGAAGGTTTTACATGATAGATTTCCAGCAATTATCCAATAAGTACGATACCCCTTTGTATGTATATGATTTTAATGAAATTTCTAAAAATTATTATGAATTAAAAGAGGCTTTTAAAGCAAGAAAATCGATGCTTTGCTATGCTGTAAAAGCGAATTCAAACCTATCTCTGCTTAAGCATTTGGCAGTTTTAGGTAGTGGTTGCGATTGCGTCTCTATAGGAGAGGTTAAAAGAGCCTTGGTAGCCGGAGTACAAAGATATAAGATAATTTTTAGTGGTGTCGGCAAGAGAGATATTGAGATAAAAGAGGCTTTGCAAAAAGATATTTTAATGCTAAACCTTGAGAGCGAAGAGGAGATGTATAGAGTTGAGAAGATTGCACAAGAGTTAAAAATTGAAGCGAGGATCAGCATAAGAGTAAATCCAAATATTGACCCAAAAACACATCCATATATCTCAACAGGTCTGCATGAAAATAAGTTTGGTGTAGATATACAGAGTGCAAAAAAGATGTATCTGTATGCAAATAGATCAAACTCCCTAAATCCTATAGGCATACATTTTCACATAGGTAGCCAAATAACCCAGACTACTCCCTTTAAAGATGCTGCGATAGTTATAGCAGATCTTCTTAAAAGTTTAAAAGCTGCAAATATTGACATCAAATTTTTTGATGTCGGTGGCGGTGTAGGCATCAGATACAAAGATGAAGAGACAATATCACTATATGAATATGCACAAAATATTTTTGAATCTCTTGGAAATCAAGATGTTACCATAGTATGTGAACCCGGACGATATTTAGTTGGCAACAGTGGTTATCTAGTCACTAAAGTTCTATATGAGAAAAGAAATGACAAAAAAAGATTTGTAATAGTTGATGCTGCTATGAATGATCTGCTAAGACCAAGCCTGTATAGAGCATACCATGATTTTGAACTAATATCTGCCAAAGATAGTAAAGAGAAGTCTTTGGCTGATATCGTAGGACCCATCTGTGAAAGTGGTGATTTTTTGGCAAAAGATATCTATATGCAAGAGACACAACATGATGATATTATAGTAATGAAGAGTGCAGGAGCTTATGGTTTTAGTATGAGCAGTAATTATAATAGCAGACCAAGGGCGGCAGAGGTGGCTTTGGTTGATGGTAAAGATAGGCTGATCAGACAAAGAGAGGCTATTGAAGATCTGCTTAGGTTGGAGATAGATTTTATATGAGTTATTTTATAGATGTGCAAGGTACGCTAATAAGTGACAAAGATAAGAAGCCGATAGAGGGTGCTAGGGAGATTATAGATAGTTTAAATAGCTTACATATTCCCTATATGGTTATCACAAATAATACCAAAGAGTTAAGTGAAGATTTTCATAATTTTTTGCTTGGTTTAGGTTTTGATATACCATTTAAAAATTATCTTGATCCGTTTATGGTTTTGGATAAAATTGTAAATACAAAGGAAGTCAGGGCATTTGGAGCAGATGAGTTTATCAGAAGCCTTAAAAAGATGGGTTTTAATACAGACTCAAAAAATCCAAAGGCTATGCTGATAGCAAGTAAAAAAGATTTTAATTCAGATGACTACGCTTCCATGATAGAGACTGCATTGGGAGATGTTGAAGTTATCGGAATGCACGCAACGAGTATATATGCAAAAGATGGCAGAAGATATCCGGGAGTTGGAGCAATTTTGGAGATGATAAAGTATGCTACATGTAAAGACTATAAGATAATTGGAAAACCAAGTAGTGCTTTTTACGAAGAGGCAAAAAGATTGCTGAACCTTCAGCAAAATAGCAATATTGACTTTGGAGAAATAACTATGATAAGTGATGATGCCATAGGCGATTTGTGTGGTATCAAAGAGCTTGGGAGCAAAACAGTTTTAGTTCTAAGCGGTAAATGCAAAAGTACAGATGAAATAAAACCAGTTAAAACCCAAATAGACAAAATTATCCCAAATATCTCGGAAGTAGAAATAAAAAGTGAGAAATCTAAAGAGACACAAGATATTGAAATGTCATCTATGGACAGAGGGGATAAGTGATGGATTTGGATAAGTACAGAAAAGAGATAGATGAGATAGATAATAAAATTTTAAAACTCTTAAACAGACGGATGATAGCAGTTAAAACTATTGGGGATTTAAAAAATACAACAGGAACTGCCATATACAGACCAGAGAGGGAAAGAGAGATACTAGATAGATTAAAATCATTAAATGATGGTTATCTAAATAATGATGCCATAGATGCGATATTTCAAGAGGTTTTTGCAGTCAGTAGAAACATAGAGTTACCTGAGAATATAGCATATCTTGGACCGGAGGGAAGCTTTACTCACCAAGTTGCACAGAGTAGATTTGGTGCTATGGGTAGGTATATAGGTCTAAACTCCATAGAAGCTGTTTTTACGGTTTTGGAAAACAAAGAGGCAAAGTATGGAGTTGTCCCGATAGAGAATAACACGGAAGGTGCTGTAGGTATCACTCTTGATTGTTTGGGAAAGTATGATGCAAAAATAGTAGCAGAGATTTATATGGATATTCATCACTCTTTTGCCTCCTTGTGTGAAAACCTTGAAGATATCAAAAGAATCTATTCTCATCCTCAGGGTTATAATCAATGTAGAAAGTTTTTAGATGAGCATTTTTTAGATAACATAGAGTTTGTGGCAACAAAATCAACAGCAGAGGCCGCCAAGCTAGCGAGTGGAGATAAGAGTGGTGCAGCTATCTGCTCCCATATCGCTGCAAAATTATATAAAGTTCCAATTCTATTTTCTAAAATAGAGGACAATTTGGCAAATAAGACAAGATTTTTAATTTTGAGTGATTTTAAAAATGCCAAGTCAAGCAAAAGTAAAACTTCTATTTTGGCAAAAACTGCCGACAAGCCGGGTGGTTTGGTGGAATTTTTGCAAACATTTCAAAAAAATGGGGTAAATTTGACTAAAATAGAGTCTCGTCCCATAAAAGAGAGAGGGTTTAAGACGGTCTTTTATCTTGATTTTGAGGGTCACATAGATGATGAAAATGTACAGTCTATCATAGAAGAAAATAGAGACAGGCACGAAATAATTTGGCTAGGAAGCTATGTAAATGGAGAATAAGTATGCAGTATAACAGTGTTTTGGAGAATCTAAAGATATATGAAGCAGGGAAACCTATAGAGCTAGTTGTTAGAGAGTATGGTGTAGATGAAAATAGTATTATTAAGCTTGCAAGCAATGAAAATCCTAGAGGTTGCAGTCCAATGGTGCAAAAAGAAGTTTGTAGTGATATCTCCAAGATGAATTTATACCCTGATGATAGTATGTATGAGCTAAAAGAGGGGCTTGCAAAAAGGTTTAGTGTTGATAGTCAAAATATTATAATCGGAGCAGGAAGTGATCAAGTTATATCTTTTGGCGTGCATGCAAAGGCAAATAAGAATAATAAAGTTTTGATGGCAAAAACTACATTTGCCATGTATGAAATATATGCTAGACAGACAGGCACAACTATTCTTAAGACACCCTCCCATCAGCACAATTTGCAAGAATTTCTAGAGATATACCAAAACAATAAAGATATCTCTATAATATTTTTGTGCTTACCAAACAATCCTTTAGGTGAATGTTTAAGCAGGGATGAAGTCTATAATTTTTTAGATAAGATTAATAAAGAGACATTAGTTATAATTGATGGTGCATACCAAGAGTATGCAAAATACAAGGATAAAAAGACGCAAATAGAACCAAATGATTTAATAAAAAGATATCCAAATGCTCTTTATCTTGGAACATTTTCAAAAGCCTATGGGCTTGGCGGTATGAGATGTGGCTATGGAATAGCAGATGTAAATATTATAAAAGCACTCTTAAAATTGAGAGCACCTTTTAATATTACCACACTTTCACTCAAAGCTGCTATTGTAGCACTAAGAGATGAAAAATTTGTGGAAAACTGTATTAAAGAAAATTTTGAGCAGATGAAGATTTATGAAAAATTTGCAAAAGATTTAGGATTTGAATTTATAGAGAGTTATACTAATTTTATAACCCTAGAATTTAAAAATAGTAAAAATTCTACAGAAATTTCTGAAAAACTCTTGAAAAAAGGTATAATAGTCAGAAATCTTGGAGCTTACGGTATGAATGCAATTCGCGTAACTATAGGTACACCTGAGCAAAACAGTAGATTTATGAGAGAGTTTAAAGAAATTTATATAGATGATATGGAAGGCTAGATGGGTTTTAAACTGTTTTTAAATCAGATAACAACTTTATTGCAAGGACTTTCTAAAAAACAGAGAATTGTCTCTTTTGTATCGATATTTGTTGTAATTGCTTTTTTAACATTTTTAGTATTTTTTAAAAGCACAAATAAAAATATTCAAAATGGCTATAGCATACTTTTTGACAATACTACACCAAGTGATTCGGCTCTAATCATTCAGCAACTAGAAAAAGATGACATTCCTTATAAGGTTGTAAATGAGGGAACTATAGCAGTGCCTTCAGAAATTGTATATAAAGAGAGAATTGCTATATCGGCACTTGGTATTCCTAAAAATTCAAAAGTTGGTTTTGAGATATTTGATAAAGCCCAGTTTGGTTCAACTGATTTTGAACAGCAAGTAAAATATTTAAGAGCATTAGAGGGTGAGTTGTCTCGAACTATTGAGGATTTAAATCCGATTCAGAGTGCAAGTGTTCACATTGCCATTCCTAAAGAGAGTGTTTTTACCTCCGCAAAGCAAGATGCAACAGCTTCAATTGTTGTGGATATCAAAAGTGGGCAAAAATTATCTCACAAACAAATTGTGGGGATAAAAAACCTTGTCTCATCTTCAGTTGTTAATCTAAAATCTCAAAATGTAAAATTGGTAGATCAAAATGGAGTTCCACTCGGAGAAGAGGGTGGAGTTTTTTCATCAGATTTGATAAAAAATCAACTTATGTATAAAAAAGAGTATGAGTCAAATTTAGAAAAGAAAATTATAAATGTACTCTCCCCTGTAGTTGGTGGAAGTGATAAAGTAGTAGCTAAAGTAACTATAGATTTTGATTTTAAACAAGAAAATTCAGTTAGTGAAATATATGATCCAAACTCTGTCCCAAGAAGCGAACAGAGCGTGGAAGAGAAGAAAACGGGACAGACACCAAGTCCTGTAGGAGGAGTGCCCGGAGCCATCAGCAATATAGGGCCGACAAAAGGTTTGAATAGTCAAAAAAGTTCTCAAAAGTATCAAAAGAGTTCAACTACAACAAATTATGAAATATCAAAAAAAGTAGTAAATACAAAAAATGCTTTTGCAACAATCAAAAAAATAAGCACGGCAGTGGTGATTGACGGAAACTATAAGTATCAAAAAGACGGAAACGGTAAAACAGGTAAAGAGTTAACATATGCACCACTAAAAAAAGAACAATTGGCACAAATAGACAATATAGTAAAACAGACTGTGGGTTACAGCAAAGCAAGAGGGGATGAAGTAACTGTAAGTAATTTAGAATTTAAGCCGCTGACAAAAGCCGGCAAGAAATCTGCTACAAAAACTTTTATCGATGATATATCTTTTTATATATCACCAATTTTGCCTCTACTTAAATACATAATAGTTTTTATCCTTCTTTTTGTATTTTACAAAAAAGTCATCTCTCCTTTTGCAACTCAAATGCTAGAACAGCAGGTTGAAGAGGTTGATGAGGATGACAGAGCAAAGGTGTTAGATGAAGAGGAGAATGCCGAAGATACTCTGGAAAAATTTAAAAAAGCAAGACAGAAAGTAGAAGAACAGTTGGGTATAGGTGATGATTTCAATGAAGAATCCCTAAAATATGATGTTTTATTGGAAAAGTTAAGAAATTTGGCTGATCAAAAAGGCGAAGAGGTTGCTGGTCTATTGCAGGGATTGATAAAAAATGCAAATGATTTTGATACAGCAAATACAGGAAAAGAGATTTGAATGAAGCTAAGTGAAGATCAAAAGAACCAGTACAATGAGTTAAGTATGCCGGAAAAAGTTGCAATTTTGCTTATTCAGCTAGGTGAAGATATAACAACAAATCTTTTTTCTCATATGGAGATAGATACGGTCACGGATATATCTAAGTATATAGCAACTGCAAAAAATATTGACAAGCAGGTTGCAAATGCAATTCTTGAGGAGTTTTATGCACTTTTGCAATCAAATCAATATATAAGAAGCGGCGGTATGGAGTATGCAAAAGAGATTTTATATAGAACTTTTGGCATGGAATCTGCTCAAAAAATATTGGAGAAGTTATCTAAAAATATGGAAACATCACAAAATTTTGGTTATTTAGAACAGATAAAACCACAACAACTTGCAGATTTTATCATCAATGAACATCCGCAAACTGTTGCTCTTATTTTGGCTCATATGGACCCTACTGCTGCTGCTGAAACCCTCTCTTTCTTTCCTGATGAATTAAGAAGTGAAGTGACGATAAGGATGGCAAACTTAGGTGAGATTTCACCTTCTGTCGTCAAAAGAGTATCGACTGTACTTGAAAATAAACTAGAATCTCTCACCTCTTATAAAGTAGAGGTCGGTGGGCCAAGAGCAGTGGCTGAAATATTAAATAGATTGGGTCAGAAGGCTTCTAAGACTACTATCTCGTTTATAGAACAAACTGATGAAAAATTAGCCTCAGTTATCAAAGATATGATGTTTACCTTTGAAGATATTATGAAATTAGACAATACGGGCATAAGAGAGATTTTAAAAGTAGCTGATAAAAAAGATTTGATGGTAGCACTTAAAGGCTCAGGTGAGGATTTAAAAGAAAAATTTATGAGTAGTATGTCCCAAAGAGCACAAGAGGCATTTAATGAAGAGATGGGATTTTTAGGGGCTGTAAGAGTAAAAGATGTTGAGGAAGCACAAAGAAAAATAGTTGAAGAAGTTCAGAAGCTTGCAGAGCAAGGGGTTCTTCAGATTGGCGAAGCCGAAGAGATGATAGAGTAAAGGAATCTTTGGTATGGATAATATTATAGAGCAAGACAAATTAGGAAGGCATACGGTTCAAAGGTACAGATTTAAGGTATTGGGCTCTATGACAACTGATGATATTCAAATTGAAGATGAGATTCAAGAAAGTCCACTTATAGAAAAGAAAAGTGTAAAAAAAGATGATAAGGTGGATGATAGTCAAAATAAGTTTGTTGAAGAACTGCTTAAAAAGAGTGATACTCTATCTACAAATATCATAAAATTACAAATGCAAATAGAGAAACAAGAGAGTGAGTTTGAAAATAGATTAAAAGAGAGTATTGCAAGGGAGAAAGAGATAGCATTTGATGAGGGATACTCTAGGGCTAAATCTGAATTAGAGTCAAGTTTTAGTGAAAAATCGATAAACTATATAGAATCTGCAAAGAAACTAAGTCAAAAAGTTGAAGAGTTTGATAAGTTTTTAAAAAATCTTGAAAAAAACTTACTGGATACTTCCTTGGAGGTAGCAAGAGAAGTGATAAAAAAGGAGATAGAGATTTCTAGCTCAAAGGTTGCTGTGGCTCTTGCAAAAGAGTTAATAGACGATTTGAAAGATGCCAATAAAATTACTCTAAAGGTAAATCCAAAAGACTTTGATGCTTTACAAAAAGTTTTTGCTAACAGTGCCAAAATAGATGTGGAAGCAGATAGTGCTATATCTCTTGGAGGGGTTGTTTTGCTTAGTGAAAAAGGAAATTTAGATGGAAATTTATCTTCAAGGCTTGAGAAAGTAAAATATCTGTTGCAGAGTGAAGTTGAATCATAAATTTTTTGATAAGATAATTCAGGATAAAAATGGAAATTAAAAATAAAAATATACAAGAATTAAAAGATTTATGTGTATCTCTTAGAGATAAAATCATAAAAATTGTTAGTAAAAACGGTGGACATTTAAGCAGTAATGTAGGTGCTGTCGAATTGATAGTAGCCATGCACTATGTTTTTGACAGCGAAAAAGATCCATTTATATTTGATGTAAGTCATCAGTCTTATGCGCACAAATTATTGACTGACAGATGGGATAGTTTTGATACGCTAAGAGAGTTTGATGGTCTTAGCGGATATACAAAGCCTAGTGAATCAGATGCTGATTATTTTATCGCCGGTCATAGTTCTACCTCTATATCTTTGGCAGTTGGTGCAGCTAAAGCTATAAAACTAAAAAATGAGAGTGACAAGAGAATCCCGGTCGCATTGATAGGTGATGGCTCTATGAGTGCTGGGATGGTTTATGAAGCATTAAATGAGTTAGGATTTAGAAAGTATCCAGTAGTCATCATACTCAATGACAACAAGATGAGTATATCTAAGCCAATCGGAGCAATATCTAGTTTTCTTTCACATGCAATGGCAGGTAATTTTTATCAAAAGATGAAGAGAACAACAGAACAAATTTTAGAATACCTTCCAGAGAGCGCTACTTATATGGCAAAAAGATTTGAAGAGGGATTTAAGCTAATAACCCCGGGTATCTTATTTGAAGAGCTTGGAATTGATTATATTGGGCCGATAGACGGGCATAATTTAGAGAGTTTAATTACTGTTTTTGAAACCGCAAAATCTCTAAAAAAACCTGTGATTATACATACCCAAACCCTAAAAGGAAAAGGGTACGAAAAAGCAGAAGGTTACTATGAAAATTGGCATGGTGTAGGACCTTTTGATATAGCTAGCGGTAAATCTTTAAAAAAGAGCAATGCCAAGAGTGCAACGGTGATGTACAGTGAAGCACTTTTGGATTTAGCAAACAGATATGAAAATATTGTAGGGGTTACAGCTGCTATGCCTAGCGGAACCGGCATGGATAGACTGATAGATGCTTATCCTGATCGCTTCTGGGATGTAGCGATTGCTGAACAACATGCAGTTACTTCGATGTGCGCTATGGCAAAAGAGGGCTTTAAGCCATTTGTTACTATATACTCGACTTTTTTACAAAGAGCCTATGATCAGGTGATACATGATGCCTGTATTATGAATTTAAGTGTAGTATTTGCAATGGATAGAGCCGGAATTGTAGGAGAGGATGGAGAGACACATCAAGGAGCATTTGACATATCATATCTAAGTGCCATACCAAACATGACACTGCTTGCTCCAAGAGATGAAAAAAGTATGCACAGAGCTTTAGAGTATGCATATAAACATATCGGTCCAATAGCCATAAGATATCCAAGAGGAGCGTTTTTGGAATCTTTGGTGGAGGGAGACGAAGCATTTAAGTATGGAAAGGCAGAAATACTCACAGAAGAAGATGATGCAAAAATCCTAATGCTTGGATATGGAAATGGCGTAGGAAGAGCTATGCAAACAGCACTTTTACTGAAAAATGAAAATATAAATTCTTGCGTAGTTGACTTAAAATTTGCTAAACCGCTAGATGAAGAGCTTCTTATAGAATTAGCAAAAAAATACAAAAAATGGTTTGTTTTCAGCGATAGTGCAAAATATGGTGGTATTGGTTCATTACTCGGATTGTTAAAAGAGAAAAACTCTCTACATGTAGAGATTGAGAGTTTTGAATATGAAGATAAATTTATCAGACACGGAAATACAAAGCTAGTAGAAGAATCAATGAAATTATTGCCTGAACAATTAGCGAAAAAGATAGTTAGAAGGCTCTAAAAAGAGCCTTCCTAACTTTCTCATTTTACCAAATCTCAACCATTTTAAAATTATACAATCCCTAAAATAGGGCCTTTATAATCCATTTTATGTAAAAAATGTGTGTCCTAATGCTAATAA
>JALUMZ010000024.1 GCA_027055635.1 Campylobacteraceae bacterium | reverse complement strand
CCTCGCTCGCTCCTGCTCCAACAATAGTGTGTATTTCGTCTATAAATAAGATAATATCCCCTGCACTTTTGACTTCATCTATAACAGCCTTTAATCTGTCTTCAAACTCACCTCTATATTTTGCACCGGCTATCAATGCACTCATATCAAGTGCTACTACCCTCTTGTTTTGCAAACTTAAAGGTACATCATTGTTGGATATTCTTATCGCTAATCCCTCGGCAATGGCTGTCTTTCCTGTTCCTGGTTCACCTATAAGTATAGGATTATTTTTTGTTTTTCTTATTAGAATTTGCATAATCCTATGTATCTCTTCATCTCTTCCAATCACAGGGTCAAGTTCACCTTCGCTAGCTTTTTTTGTCAAATCTATACCAAATTTTTCTAGTGATTCAAGTGTCTCATCTGCTGTTTGTTTATCTATCTTCTTGCCACCTCGTAATGCCTCTAAATTCTTTTTGATTTCTGTTAAATCTATATACTTTGAAAGTATCTCTTTTATAGAGTTGTCTTTAAGGTTTTCTAGCAACCATGTATCTACAGAAAGGTAACTATCTCCTTGTTTATTCATCAGTCCTTCAGCTTTTTGCAAAGATTCCACTAAAGCACGAGATAGCTTTATAGTCTCTTTTGTTACACTTGAAGATGTAGGTAGCGAATTCACTTTGCTTTTTACTTCAAGTTCTATTGCAGATTTATCTATATTTAGCTTATTTAAGACTTGATTTAAAATAGACGCCGAATTTGTAAGCAACGACCACAATACATGTAGAGGTACAACCTCTGGATTTTTGGCATGCAACGCCAAGCTAAGTGCACTCTCTATAGTCTGTGTCATTTGATGTGTCAATTTTTCAAATATTTTATTCATTTTATCTCTCCTTTTATTTGAGCAAAGCCCGAGTTAAATTCCCCCTGACTAAAGTTTTGCCTTTAACAAGAAGAACTTTTATTTTTGTGTAATTATACACCTTTAGTCTATACTTGTCAAGTATATTTAGTATTTATATTGATATATTCTAAATAAATTTATGTATTATTAAAATTGCAATATGGTGTTTATACTCTTTTTAGGGAAATTTTGATAGAATATTTTTTACAATTTTTAGGAGAATTAAAAGATATGAAACATAAAAAAATTGCTACTTTTGGTTTTGTAGCCACACTCGTTGGAGCAACGCTCTTTGTAAGCTCAACTCTTTTTGCAAAATCAAACGAAAGTGAATCAAGCAGATTAGCAGCTCTTGCAAAATACACGAGAGTTATAGGAACTATAGAAAAATACTATGTCGATGATATAAATATAACAGATATTGTTAATAAATCCATAGATGGACTGATGTCAAACCTTGATGCACACTCATCTTTCTTAGATAAAAAAGGTTTTAAAAATTTAAAAATTCAAACTGATGGTGAATTTGGGGGTTTAGGCATAACGGTCGGCATGAGAAAAGGGGTTCTTACTATCATCTCTCCTATCGAAGGAACCCCAGCAGATAAAGCCGGAGTAAAGGCCGGAGATATTATACTAAAGATAGATGACCTCTCTACTTTAAATATGACTATTGATGAAGCAGTAAGCCACATGAGAGGAAAACCAAAAACAAAGATAGTATTGACAATAGTCAGAGAAGGCAAGAGTAAACCCCTTAAAATTAAAATTATAAGAGATATAATCAAAATAGACTCTGTATATACAAAGGTGATAAAAAAAGAGAATATCTTATATCTAAGAGTTACGAGTTTTGATAAAAAAGTTGTTCAAAAAACAAAAGAAGCCCTACTCTCTCACAAGGATGTAAAAGGTATTGTATTGGATTTGAGAAATAATCCTGGAGGACTTTTGAATCAAGCTGTTGGTTTGGTAAATCTTTTTGTAGATAAAGGTATTATCGTATCACAAAGAGGCAGAGACAAAAAAGAGAATACAAAATACAATGCCAGCAAAAGCACAACTATTACTAAAAAACCTATGGCTGTTTTAGTAAATGGTGGAAGTGCGAGTGCGAGTGAAATCGTAAGTGGTTCACTACAAGACCACAAAAGAGCTATAATAATCGGTACAAAAACTTTTGGAAAAGGAAGTGTACAGGTGATACTTCCGATAAATAATACCGAGGGATTAAGACTTACAATAGCCAGATATTACCTTCCAAGCGGAAGGACAATACAAGCTGTTGGTGTTGTGCCGGATGTTGAGATAGCAGCAGGTAAAGTTCCTCATAAAGTTAATGAATTTAGCATAAAAGAGAAAGAGTTAAAAAAACACTTAAAAGTTGAATTAAACAAGATACAAAAAAAGAAAGTAAAAATAGACAAAGTAGATAAAAATATCATAACAAAAGATGATGTTCTTAAAGACATACAGCTAAAAACTGCGATCGATACTATCAAGATACTATCAATTGCCAACGAAAGGTAGGAGAGGGAAATGGAAAAAAGAGATTTGCTCTACGAGGGCAAAGGAAAAAGACTCTACAAAACAGACGATGAAAACTTACTGATTTCAGTATTTAAAGATGATTTGACAGCTTTTAATGCACAAAAAACAGGTAGCGAAGAGGGAAAAGGTGCTCTAAATTGCAAAATAAGCACTCAGCTTTTTCATCTTTTAGAAGAAAATGGCATAAAAACCCATCTTGTAAAAACACTCGATGACTCCTCACAACTTGTAAGAAGAGTAGATATAATTCCCCTAGAAGTTGTTGTCAGAAATATAGCAACGGGATCTCTTACTAAGAGGCTAGGTATTGAGGATGGGAAAAAACTACCCTTTTCACTAGTAGAGTTCTACTATAAAGATGACAGCTTAAATGATCCATTGGTTAATGATGAGCATTGTTTAATGATGGACTTGGTAAAGAGTGAATCAGATCTTGAAGAGTTAAAAAGACTAGGAAGAGAGATAAACTTTATATTGAAAAGCTTTTTTGAAAAGAGAGGTCTAAATCTTGTAGATTTTAAGGTAGAATTTGGAACTGACAAAGATAACAACATACTGCTCTCGGATGAAATAAGTCCTGATAGTTGTAGATTTTGGGATATAAAAACGAATAAAAAACTAGATAAAGATAGGTTTAGACAAGGATTAGGTGATGTTAAAGTTGCCTACGAAGAAGTTTTAAAAAGAATATTGGAGAAATAAAATACTCTATGCAAAGCGTTATAGCTTCAGTAAGAGGAATCTGCCCATAAATTTTTCTAAAAAAGGGCACAAAATTTTAAAATGCCATTTATGGGCAGAGGAGACAATAAAATGAAAATCATAGTTAATATACAATTAAAAGAGGGTGTTCTAGATCCTCAAGGCAAGGCTGTTCACCATGCACTTTTGGCTTTACAATTTAATGAAGTTCAAAATGTGAGAATCGGAAAGCAGATTATTTTAGATGTTGAGGATAATGAAAAAGAAAAGATACTCAAAAGAGTGGAGAGCATGTGTGAAGATTTGCTTGCAAATACTGTTATTGAAACCTATGAGATAGAGATAGAAAAATGAAAGTTGTAGTTGCTGTATTTCCAGGTACAAACTGTGAAATAGACACAAAGTATGCTTTTGAAAAAATAGGTTGTGATGTTGAGCTACTGTTTCACAAAAATAACCAACTTCCAAACAATACTGACCTAGTAGTTTTACCGGGTGGTTTTAGTTATGGAGACTATTTAAGAAGTGCTGCGATAGCAAAATTTTCTCCTGTTATGAATCCTGTTATCGAGTTTGCAAACAAGGGTGGAATGGTCTTAGGTATATGTAACGGTTTTCAAATGCTTTTAGAGATGAAACTGCTACCCGGGGCTATGAAAAGAAATCAAAATACACATTTTATTTCAAAATATCAATACCTAAAAGTAATAAGCAACAATAACAAATTTTTAAGCAAAACAGAAGTAGGAGATATTTTAAATATACCTATTGCGCACGGAGAGGGAAATTTCTTCATAAAAGATGATAAAATAAAAGAGCTTTATGACAATGAGCAGGTTCTTTTGGAGTATTGTGATAAAGATGGAGATAAAGAAAACCCAAATGGCTCAGTTAGCCAAATAGCTTGCTTGTGCAATAGAGAAAAAAATGTTTTTGGACTTATGCCTCACCCTGAGCGAGCCATAGAAGATTTGCTCGGCTCAAATGATGGTGTAAAAATGCTTGAGGGTTTTTTAAACAATAGCTATAGTGCTAATTAGTTGATCTAAGAAGGTATATACGGATGAGATTTATTATAGCTCTTGCCTTTTGTATCTCATTAATTTTTGCAGAAACAATAAACATCAGCGAAACTAATCAATCAGCTATACCTTTACCTAGCCAAGAAACAAATATATCCCTAAAACCTCTTTTTGAAACAGTTGATACAAATATCAGCAACGACATCAACCTAAGCAATGAAAATTTAGAAGAAAACGAAACAACCAAAGTAAAAAAGCAAGATATATTTTTATCTTTCATAGAAAAACCAGCTAAAATATATGTTAATCAACAATTTTCAATCAAAATAAAAGCAATAGTTACAACAAAAGATTTTGATGAAATCAAAACTAAAAT
>JALUMZ010000023.1 GCA_027055635.1 Campylobacteraceae bacterium | reverse complement strand
TGATATAGAGGTAGTTTCTGGTACTGTTGGTGAAAATATAGCTCTTTTTGAAAAATTAGTGCAAAAATTTCCTAATATAAAACAGTTCAAAGATGTACTACAGAGTAATCTTGAATCAAAAGAGAAGCTAGAGACTATGACAAGTAGTGCTCAAATGGGCGAGGATGAAGTGATGATGGCTATGGATATTATGCAGTATCAAGATATTCATAGGCAAAAAATTGAGAGAGTTATAAATGTCATGAGAGCACTCTCTAAATATATAAGCCTTCTTTTTGAAGGTAGTATCGATGATGATAAGAGGGTTAGTTCAGCTGTTCATATCCATGGAGATGAAAATACTGAAGATTTAGTCACAACGGATGATATAGAAGCAATAATAGAAAGTTTAGGTAAAAAGAAATAGATGAATAGAGTAGAACTTCTATCTCCAGCAGGTAATTTTGAAAAATTAAAAATAGCGCTTACTTATGGAGCAGATGCAGTATATGCAGGCGTTAGTCACTTTTCTCTAAGACTTAGAAGTGGTAAAGAGTTTACCTATGAGAGTTTTGAAGAAGCCATCAAATATACACACTCTTTGGGTAAGAAGATATATGTGACTATAAATGGATTTCCATTTAATTCACAAATTGAACTCTTGCGAAAACATATACAAAAAGTTGCTTTAATGAATCCAGATGCTTTTATAGTGGCTGCACCCGGTGTTATAAAGCTCGTTAGAGAGATTGCTCCTGATACTCCTATCCATCTTTCGACCCAGGCAAATGTTTTGAATTATCTTGATGCTCAGGTTTATTGGGATTTGGGGGTAAAGAGGATAATCGCAGCAAGAGAAGTTAGCCTAAAGGACTTGCAAAAGATAAAAGAGCATCTGCCAAATTTAGAATTAGAGGTTTTTGTTCATGGTTCCATGTGTTTTGCATATAGTGGGAGATGTCTTATAAGTTCTCTTCAAAGCGGTAGGGTTTCAAATCGTGGAAGCTGTGCAAATGATTGTAGATTTCCATATACAATGTATGCAAAAAATGAAGAGAGTGGCACACTATTTAAGGTAGAACAGAGCGAAGAGGGAACACATATAATGAATGCGAAAGACCTAAATCTAAGTTCGCATGTAGATACTATTTTGAATAGTGGAGTAATTGATTCTCTAAAAATTGAAGGTAGAACAAAAAGTACATATTATGTGGGGATTACGACAAAAACATACGAAAAGGCTATAGATGATTTTTATATGCAAAAATTTGATGCTTCTAAGTATGAAAATGAATTAAATACCACCAAAAACAGAGGTTTTAATGATGGATATCTTATAAAGAGACCATTTGAGAAGAGTGGTACTCAGAATTTGGAAGATTCTATAAGTGAGGGCACACATCAAGTGTGTGCTATGGTAAATGAAGATGGAAAAGGATGCTTGTCAAAGGATAAGTTAGAGCCAAATGTTATGTATGAGCTGGTTTTATCAGATGAAAATATAGAAGAGATAGAGAATGAATTTGGTAGGATTTTTAAAAAAGAGATGAAGTGGTATATAGAATTTAAAAAACTGCAAAGTGAAAAAGGTAAAGTATATAGATCTATTCACAGTGGAAATACAAATGCTATAATACTACCAAGCAAACTACCGGCTTTCACATTTTTAAGAAGAGAACTTTAACAAAGTAAGCTTTCTGACCGCAAGGTCTAGCTTCAGTAGCGCGTGAATTTACAAGGAATTTACTTCCTTGTGAAGATGACAATAAAAATAGAAGCTTTCTGACCGCAAGGTCTAGCTTCAGTAGCGCGTGAATTTACAAGGAATTTACTTCCTTGCAAAGATGACAATAAAATAGGAGTATATGTGAAATTTGTATCGATAATAATAGGAAGCAAGAGTGATTATGATGTGATGAGGGAGTGTGCAAAAATATTGGAGAAATTTAGTGTTATGCATGAAATTATAATTTCATCGGCTCACAGAAGTCCAGATAGAACTCATAAGTATGTTCAAGAAGCACAGAAAAAAGGCGCACAAGTATTTATAGCAGCTGCCGGCATGGCTGCTCATCTAGCAGGAGTAGTAGCATCTTTGACAACAAAGCCGGTTATAGGTGTTCCTATGTCGGCTTCTGCTCTAAGTGGCATGGATGCTCTTCTTTCAACTGTTCAGATGCCAGGAGGTATGCCCGTAGCAACAGTTGCTATAGGAAAAGCAGGAGCTATAAACAGTGCATATCTTGCTATGCAAATCTTGGCACTTGAAGATAGAGAATTAGCTGTAAAACTTCAAGAAGATAGGGTATTAAAAGCGAAAAAGGTAGAGACAGATTCAGTTTCTATAGAGTTATTGGTATAAAGGAGACATCTTGCAAACTTGGTTAGAAATTGATGAATTTAGCAAGCTTATTCATTTAGATTTGGATACAGTTGAAGATATGATCAAAAAAGGAAAACTGAGTGTTAAAGAAGATAATGGCAAGAGATATATAGAAGCAAATAGAGCAACCTATTCTATAATGCCGCAAAATGATAACAAGGTTGTTCTTAATAGTGAAACAACTCAGTTAGCAGGAGCAGATTTTGTAGAAAAAACCATAGGTACTATCTTAAACCTTCATGAAAAAGTGCTTGATGCAAAGGATGAAACATTAGAAGCGCTTAAGAGTGAAAATAGATTTTTAAAAGAGGCTCTGTTTTCTATGCAAGAGTTGTATGACGAGGATAGAAAAGTTGTGGAGACTCTAACTAGTCAGTTGAAACATACTCAAGAAGAGTTGGAGTTTACAAGAAGAAAATATAAATTGATGTGGAACAGAGCGATAGAGAATTATAAGAAATAGAATTTTTTAGAAAAAACTTAGCGTTAGCCATGGTAATTCAGCTTTAATATTGAAGAAAAAATCAAACTCTCCTTGATGAAATATTAAAGTTGAATTACCGTGAGCGTTAGCGTAGTCTTTTGGATTTTGCCCAAAAGGCGTGATAAAAATAGATAAAAAGGATAAAAAATTGTTGACTTTTAGTGAAATGTTATTAAAATTACAAACATTTTGGCAAGATGAAGGGTGTACTATCGTTCAGCCATATGATTTTCCAGCGGGTGCAGGTACTTTTCATAATGCTACATTTTTAAGAAGCTTAGGAGAGAAACCTTGGGCAACAGCTTATGTAGCTCCAAGTAGAAGACCGACAGATGGAAGGTATGGAGAAAATCCAAATAGATTGGGAGCATATTATCAGTTTCAAGTGCTTATAAAACCTAGCCCAGATGATATACAAGAGTTGTATCTTAAAAGTTTGGAGGCTTTGGGTTTAGATCTGAAAAAGCATGATATAAGATTTGTAGAAGACAATTGGGAGTCACCAACCCTTGGAGCATGGGGACTTGGATGGGAAGTTTGGCTTGATGGTATGGAGGTTACGCAATTTACATATTTTCAACAAGTAGGAGGTATAGCTTGTCATCCGGTCTCTGTTGAGATTACTTATGGGGTAGAGAGATTGGCAATGTATCTCCAAAATAAAGATTCTGTTTTTGATTTGATTTGGAATAAAAACAGACATGGTATCACTACTTATGGTGATGTTCATAAACGAAGTGAGTATGAATTTTCAAAATATAACTTTGAAATTGCAGATGTTAAGATGCTTCAAGAGCAGTTTAATAATGCAGGAATGGAGTGTAAAAGATGCTTGGAGAAAAATCTGCCTTTACCGGCATATGACTATTGTCTGCTCGCATCACACACATTTAATGTGCTAGATGCAAGAAAAGCAATTTCTGTAACTCAAAGACAAAACTATATATTGAAGATTAGAGAGTTGGCAAAAGGTTGTGCGGTTGAGTATAAAGAGGGTTTGGATGCAAGTTAGAGAAGTTTATGACTTTTTAGACAAACTCAGCCCTTTTTCTTTGCAAGAGGAGTGGGACAATAGTGGATTGCTTGTTGGAGAGATGCAATCAGAAGTAGAGTCCATCTATCTAAGTTTAGATGTAGATAGCAGTTTGCTTGAAGATGTCCAGGAAAATTCACTTATTATCGCACATCATCCGCTTATTTTTAGAGGTTTAAAAAAGATAGACTTTAGTACTTATCCTTCAAATCTAATTCAAAAGATGATCAAGAAAAAAATATCTTTTATCTCAATGCATACAAATTTTGATAAAACTCATTTGAACCGATATGTAGCTTCGGAAGTTTTAGGTTACGAGGTGTTATCTAGTGACGAATTTGTCTGTTATTTTGAAACAAATTCATCTTTAGATGAGATTTGTGCAGATATAAAGAGAAAATTAGGAATTAAAAACCTAAGAATAACTGATGCTAAAAACAGTATAAAAAGTTGTGCAATTACAACAGGAAGTGGCGGAGATATGATATCTAAAATAGATGTTGATTGCTTCTTGAGTGGTGATTTTAAGTATCATCAGGCACTTGAGGCAAAAGAAAATGGACTTACACTAATAGATATAGAACATTTTGAAAGTGAAAGATTTTTTGGGGGGTGTTTAGCTGAGTATTTGAAAAATTTTCCATTAAAGGTTATAATGTCAAATTCAAAAAATCCATTTGAATATAGATAAGTA
>JALUMZ010000022.1 GCA_027055635.1 Campylobacteraceae bacterium | reverse complement strand
GGGGCTCTTAAATCTGCAACAAAGTCACTTATAACATAGTCTATCTCATGTCCAACTGCGGACACTATAGGAGTCTTTGCTCTATATATGGCATCTGCTACAACCTCTTCATTAAACCCCCATAGATCCTCTATACTTCCTCCACCTCTGCCTATTACTATCACATCTACATCTAATTTATCAGCATAGGCTATATTTTTCGCTATATTTATACCACTATTTTCGCCCTGAACAATGGTATCTAATACTTTAAGCTTAACTAAAGGCCATCTTTTATTGGCAACTCTTAACATATCTTGAAGAGCTGCTCCCGTGGCTGAAGTTACCAATGCTATACTCTTTATATATCTTGGCAACTCTTTTTTATTTACCTCATCAAAATAGCCCTTGCCTCTGAGTTTTTCTTTAAGTTGTTCATAAGCTTTTGCCAACGCGCCACTACCGCTAGGCTCAATACTTATGCAGTTTAGCTGATAACTTCCTCTTGGAACATATAATGAGATAGAACCACTTATGATGACTTGCATCCCCTCTTCGAGTTGAAATTTCATCTTTTTGTTGTTTCCCCTGAACATCACACAGGAGATTGAGGAGTTTTTATCTTTTAAGGTAAAATACAGATGTCCCGAGCCGTGGTAGGTAAACCTTGAAACTTCACCCTCTACATGTACATATACAAATGTACTCTCTAAGAGGGATTTTATCTGGTTATTTAGACTTGTGACGCTTTGGAGAGAGTTGGAATTCATCTTTTTTTAGCTATAAGCAGGGTAGATATGTCCATTGAAAAACTCTTGACAAACTCTGTTGTGAAACCTGCATCATCAAGTTCATTTTGTAACATATCTGAAGTCAAAAAACCCTCTATTGAGTTTGGTAGATACTCATAAGCCTCTTTATTTTTTGAGATATATCCACCGATTTTTGGTAAAACTCTGTTCATATAAAAGTCTTTAATAGCGTAGAGAGAGCCTTTTTTATCGTCTTTGGTAAACTCTAGTATAACCACATAGCCACCACTTTTTAGGACTCTTGCAAACTCCCTAAAGGCCTCTTCTCTTTGGACCACATTCCTTATGCCATAACTGATACTTAATATATCTGCACTCTCATCTTCTAGTGGCAGATTGGTTGCCTCGCTTATAACAAACTCAAAATTTGGAAATTTCTCTTTTCCAACATTTGTCATACCTACTGATGGATCAACTCCCAATATCTTTTTGATTTTTAGCTTTTTTTTATCTGCTCTTTTTTGCCAGTATCCCATCATATCACCAGTTCCACATGCAACATCAACTATCAAATCAATAGGCTTTTTATACCTTACAAATGTTTCATCGCAAGCCTTCTTTCTCCACTGGATATCTACGCCCATACTCAAAACTCTATTGGCTGTATCGTAAGTTGGTGCTATATCGTCAAACATCTGTACTATTTTTTGTTGTTTATTCTCTTCCAAGACCATATACCTTCTAATTTTTTCTACATTTTGCAAACATATCTTTACTTTTATCATACACTTTTGTTTTTATGCCCATCAAACCAAGCACTGTGCTAAAATAGTTATCTTGTGAATAGTGCTCGTCTGCACTTGTCTTGATACACTTCTCATCCAAATGGTCAAATCTGGGGCCAAACCAAGCAATTGATGCTATATGTCTTTGAGCAACCGGAGCTATAAAGTAAGGCATGGCGTGTAGATAAACACCTTTTTCTCCTAGAGATTCACCATGGTCTGAAAGATATAGAAGTGCCGTATCAAACTTATTTTCACTCTTCTTTAACAGATCAATAGTTTTACTCAAAAAATAGTCTGTATATGCTATAGCGTTGTCATAAGCATTTTTTATCTCTTGTGGCGTACATTCTTGAAGCTGATTACTTTTGCAAACGGGCTTAAATCTCTCAAACTCTTTTGGATATCTTTTATAGTATGCCGGTCCATGATTTCCCATCTGATGAAGAACTATGATGGTGTCTGTTTGATTGCTATCTATATATTTTTGCAATCCAACAAGCATAGCTTCATCTCTGCACTCACCACTATCACAAAAATTCTCAATCTTTTTAGTTCTTATATTTACAACATCTTTGATTCTGGTGGCCACACCTTTTGAGTCTGAATTGTTATCTATCCACTTAACTCTAACCCCTGCTCTTTTAGCAACATCTAGCAGATTTTCATGCTCTAATCCAGCTCTTATGCTAAAATCACTCCTATCAAGGATAGAAAACATGCAAGGTACTGATGTAGCAGTCTCTGTACCACATGAATACATATTGCCAAAATTTATAATATCTTCTTTTTTCAGATATGGGTTGGTATCTTTTTTGTAGCCATTGAGCCGAAAATGATCTGCCCTTGCACTCTCTCCTACAACAAGTACTAAAAGTTTTGGCTTTTTGCCTTTTACTAGCTTTGCATCAAGCCCTGTTTTTTGCACTACAATATTTCTGTTTTGATATTTATTATGTATAAACTTCCCAATAGAATAGATATAATATGTGGGATTTGTATAGTATCTTATAGGCTTATGCTCTCTAAAAAAAGAGGTGTAAAACCTACTAAAGATAAAAAGATTTAAAAAGATAACCAATATCGCTAAAAATACACCAAGAAATTTATACAATAGATGTTTTCCAAAAGTTTTGTACTCTATTTTTAAAAAATATACTACCAACGATGGAACTATGCCAAAGATAAAAAGATCTAAAAAAAGCTTCCATGAGATTAAATCTTTTGCTTCTGCAACTTGTGTCTCAAAGATATTATTTATCATTTGATCATCTATAACCACACCGTAACTGTTCATAAAGTAACTACTCGCAGCACTTACCATAAAGAGCAAAATAAGAACAGGTTTTAGTATATATTTAAAATTTACAAGACTCAGCACTATATAAATAACTGAACTTAAAACCATAAACAAGGAGATAAAGTACCAGACATTTTCACTTCCAAAAGGATAGACGCTAGAGACCTTTTTCCAGAAAAGATCATTATAAAATGCTGAAAAAAATAGAGAAATAAAAAGTATAATATATCTACTACTTTTAAACATATATCTCCTTTAAAAAATTTGTGGTATTATACACTATAATGGTTAACGAAAGGAAATATATGTACGGAATAGATAAGTTTTTAGAAGCAGTAAAAAATGACAAATTTGTGGAGGGACATGAGGTTTTAGAAGAGGGGTGGAAAGAGTTAAAGGGGTATCCCGATAGACTTGATGAAAGTAAAATTTTAAAGGGACTTATCAACGGCTCAACCGCCATAGCACTAAAATTAAAAGGTAAAGACAAAGGAGCAAAAACAGTATGGGCTACATTTGAAAAATACAGACCTCTAATTTGGAGTGTAGTTTGTAAAAATAGCCCAAAATATAAAGAAGCCGAAAAGCTTTTGGATGAAAAATATAAGCTCTACATGTAGAGCTTATATTGGCTGGTTTTACATACTATATCATATAATAAATGCGATATAGTATGTAAGGTCTCTTAAAATTTCTTATCCGAAATATCTTCTTTTATTTTTCTTGAAATAGAGACTATATTATTAGCTACAACATCAACTTTTTTCGTAATATCTGTATTTTTATAGCCCACCTCTTCCATATCATTCATAGAGTTATTTATCTTATTTATCTCTTCTGTTCTTGCACTGATGTTGCCTACGATTACTGAGACAGATTGTACTAAAACCTGTATAGTTGCATTTACTTCTGAGAGTGATTTTTGAGTTCTCTCAGCCAGCTTTCTAACCTCATCGGCAACAACAGCAAATCCTCTGCCATGCTCTCCTGCTCGTGCTGCTTCTATCGCAGCATTTAGAGCGAGTAGATTTGTCTGGTCTGCTATATCGCTTATGACCGATACCACGGATTTTATCTCATTTGCATGAGACTCTACTTCTGCGGAGTATTCACTAGATTCATTCAATCCTATTGTTGCTTGCTGGGTTAGGGCAAGTGTTGATTTGAGTAGCTTATCTATTTTTAAAGAAACGCTATTTAACTCTTGTATATCTCCATTTAAGATATTTGAATTTTCATCCAAAGAGACTCCGTTTTCTCTATTTTTATACAATATATCACTTATTAAATCTGCTAAATCATTTAATCCTTTTGCGGTATTTCCCGTTGCATTTTCTATTCTATGCGTAAAATCCGAACTTTGAAATCTATCAAGTGCATCTTGTATCTTATTTATATCTCCACAAACTTTATCTGCTATGTTATCTAGCATATCATTAAATATATTTTTAAGCTCGTTTAACTCTTTATTTGATGTATGTTTTACAATTTTTTGTCTGATATAACCATCTTTTACCTGATTTGCAACTTTTTTGACTTCGTCTATCAAAGCCTCATCATTTTGGATTAGATTTTGAGTTCTATGTATATTTTCATTAACAATTTTTGCCATCTGCCCTATCTCATCATTTGTAGCTATCTCTATATCTTTTACATCACTGCTCTCTTTATTGAGATACATAAAAAATGAAAGCAACCCTTGTTGAAATCTAGACAAAGATCCTCTTATATCCTTTATAATTATAATCGCAAGAAATATGGT
>JALUMZ010000021.1 GCA_027055635.1 Campylobacteraceae bacterium | reverse complement strand
AAGATTATGTCTGGACAGACAAGTACATGTCACAAGACGCCTTAAAAACATTTGTAAAAGAGCTAAGAAAAAAACTTCCTAGAGATATTATTGAAAATATAAAACAAGAGGGCTACAAGCTTATATAATAGACTTCTTTCATAACCCCTTAAAATCTCCCTTCGGGCAACTCATAGATAAACCTGAGGCTTCGTTAGTTCATCTCATCCGTATCTTTGGCTACGCAAGAGATAAACTGCCTCATTTAGATTTATCTATGAGTTGCTGAGACTACAAGGGGTTATGCAAGAAGTCTAATAATTTGACAAATTATACATAATCTACCAAAAACAGTGGTATTTGCGGAAAAATCGCCAATAAAATTGCCATCAATATCATAATTATAACAAAAGGTAAGCTTCCTCTCATGACCTCAGCTATAGTTCCTTTATTTCTTATGCCTTGCACAACATATAGATTCAAGCCTACAGGAGGGGTGATAAGTGCCATTTCTATCAGTATTATAAGGTATATCCCAAACCATACAGGATTAAAGCCAAGCGTTACCATTATGGGTGCAATTATCGGAATGGTGATCACCATGAGCGACAGTGTTTCGATAAACATGCCTAAAACTAGGTATAGAAGTGTTACCATCGCAAGCATAGAGTATTTTGAGATAGATAACTTTTCAATAAAACTTGATAAATCATCAGTTAAACCAATAGAGACCAAAACGAAGTTTAGAAAGTTTGCAGCTATGATGATAAACATAATCATACCGGTTGTTCTTATGGTACCTTTGATTGATTTTTTTATGACATCAAAATTTAACAAACCTTTGAAATATGTGATAACCAATGTTGCCAAGACACCCAATGCAGCACTTTCGGTAGGTGTTGCAAAACCAGCATATATGGAACCCATGATTAGTACAAATAAGATAAGTATGGGAATTAGATCTTTTAATGCAATAAATCTTTCTTTCCAAGTGACGGGCTCTTCTTTTTTTCTTTTGTCCTTTTTTATGACAGAATATATCAAAATATAGAACATAAATAGTGTAGCCATACATATTCCCGGAACCATCCCCGCGACAAATAGTTTAGGTATGGAAGTATTTGTAAGAAAGCCATAAACTATGAGATTTATTGATGGAGGTATTAAGATTCCTAGAGTCCCTCCAGCTGCTATCGAGCCCGCAAAAATGCTAGGTTCATATCCATATTTATCACATTGAGGCATAGCTACAGTTGTGATTGTGGCTGCTGTTGCCACGGAAGAGCCGGAAATTGACGAAAACAAAGCAGAGGATGCTATATTTGCATGAAGTAAGCCACCAGGAAGCCAAGATAACCATTTGTGAAGTGAAAAATATATATCTTTCGCTATTCCGGAATGCAACAATATCTCTCCTAAAAGCACAAAGAATGGTATAGATAATAGAAGAAAGTCTGTACTAACGCTCCAAGTAATTTCACCAAGAGAGCCAAATATAGGATAATCAGAGAAAAAATATCCCACTATTATAGCTACACCAGATATAGCTGATGCTACAGGAACAGAAAGAAAAAGAAGAAAAAGAAGTATAAATATACAAATGAGAATCAAATACATACTTCATCCTTTTGTATATTTGAAAATTGATTATTTTTGCCTGTGATGAGTGAACTTATAGCATGATATAACAATACCAAAACAACAATCATAAAAAAGACAAATCCAAAAAACCATATGCTTTGAGGTATCCATAAAGCAGTACTTAGAGGAGTGTTTGCAGTAGATTTTTTTATGAGGGAGGTGTAAAACACACTAAAAGTTGAATAAACCAATAAAGATATAAACATCAAAGTAAATACCATAGCAACAATATCAAAAATATGTTGAAATTTTTTAGATACTCTGACATATAAAATATCTATGCGTATGTGCATTTTTTGGAAAAGCACATACGCCAACGACCAAGAGGAGCAGATACCTAAAATATAGCCGGATATTTCATCAGTTCCACCAAAAGATATCAAAAAAAACTTTCTCAAAACAACTTCTGTACTTATCAAAAAGACAGCACCAAAAAGTAAAAAACCACATATATATGTGAGGTATTCAGAAACATTTTTTAACCACTTAGTCATAATATGCCCCTATTTTGCCTTTATATTTACTATTTTTCCGATAGTTTCATTCCATTCTCTGACAGTTTTTGCAGGAACTTTCTTTACCCATTTTGGGATAACTCTTGAAATCAAAACTTTCTTTGCCAGTTCCCTGTCTTTTTCTTGTACTTTGATAAGTTTCATATGCGCAGGTTTTCCATATGAACAATCTTGACCTGTTAGGCATTTTTCACCTTCAGATGTTTCGTAATTGGTTTTAACCCAAGCAGGTACAACGATGTCTTTGTTTATAGACGCAAGAAGTTTTTCTTGCTCTTTTTTAGTAAATTTATTCCAAGTATCCAGATTCATAGCGGTGATTACATAAGCCCAGCCACCTATTGGTAGCGGATAGAGATAGTTAGATACTTCACCCCATCCAGACATGTAGCCAGATAATCCACCTGTGACTGCACAGTCAATCACACCTCTTTGTAGAGATTGAGGAACCTCACTATATGACATTGTGATACCTGTGGCACCAATGCCATCTAAAAATTCAGCAACAGTCCAACCTGAAGCTCTGACTTTTTTACCTTTTAAATCGGCCAATGAACTTATCTTATCTTTGCAAAATAAAACTTGTGCAGGATAAGGAACGACTGACAATAATTTTGCGTTAAAATCCTTCTTTAGTGCTTCATCCAAAGTTTTTTTGTAGCTATCTACAGCTTTTTTTGCAGTTTTTATATCATCTGTTAGTGCGGGGAAGTCCAAGCCTGCAAGTGTTTGAGAGTCTGATACTACATATCCTCCCACGGTTGATACTACATCAAAAACACCTTTTGCCAACTCTCTATATACTGAAGCACCTCTAAGTTTTATCTGCCCGAGCGAGCTAAGCCTGACCTTGGTACTAGGAAACTCTTTTATAAAATCTTTTTTCCAGAAAGGTTTTTCATACTCTTTATACAAAGAGAGACTACTCCAAGAACCAACAACTCTAAGTTTTGCCGGAGCCGCATACACGCTTGATAGTACAAGCAATGAGCCCATCACAACAACCATAAAACTCTTTTTCATGTTATCTCCTTAAGATTGATTTAAGTAGATACTAGCAAATTGAAGTGTGATGTAGGTGTGGTTTGAAATATATGCAAAAAACTGCTCAAAACATGTTACGAAGTGTAACATAAAAGGGATTATTATTGCTTTTTTATCCATTTTGCTAAAATTTCTATATCTTTGTTAGGTAATTTTTTAAATGCCGGCATGGGGATGTTATTACTCTCTTTCCATTTGCCTTTACTTCCGTTTTTTATGGAGTTTTTTATCTCTTTTGTGTTTTTGGCATCGGATATTTGCTTAAAAGATGGGCCTACTTTTGTAGCCTCTAGACACTTGGTTTAATAGAAGGAAGATAATCCAAGAGCTTTAGGGTGTAGTTCTTTCCAAGAAAACACCACAACTGATCGCCCGAAACTGCACCAAAAATAGCAATGACAACTATAGAAGGAAAAGAGAGCATTCCAAGATAGCATATAGTATTCCTGCGATGATGATCATCGAGGTTCCTTTAATCATAATCTTAAGAAATATGATTCATAGTCTATACTCCGTAACAAGTGGTGTGATTTCAGTTAATAGATGTTGCATTGTGAAAAAATCTTTTTATAGAAGATTATACTCTAGTTTTTGTATTACTCGGTTCATTTTATTTGACTAAAAAGGGACAAGCGTTTAATGTTCGCTCTCTTTGATATAATTTGGGCTTTTTTGTGGAGGCATAGCATGCTTGGTAAATATTCAATATCTGAGCCTTGTTCTAATGTTAGGTAAATCTTAATTATCCAATTTAAAATTATCCTATCTTTATGATTTGCTATATAAGTTATAAAATTACCTTATGAGTATTTATATATACTTAATAATTAAATTTGAGGAGATAAGATGATTACTTTTCTAAGTTCGATTGTATTATTTTAGCCAAATTATTGAATTAGTGTTTGTCTAGTTTATTGGGGACATTCCAACTGATGATGTTATATTGTAACATCAAATAACAAAATCTAAGGAAGAGATGGGGCACAACTCGCTAATTCAAAAAAAGACTATTGAAGTGGTGAGTTGTGTCCTGACCCAAAAGTTTTAAAGTTTTCTTCATCACAAATGCCTGCAAATACAATACCCAAAACGGATATATAAAAATCTACACTACAAAAAACAGCCTCACCATTGAAAACAGCGGACCAAAAATTCTAAACCTAGAAGAGATTTTCGAGCGTTCCTACAGCAGTTACAAACGCAGCAGCGGCATAGGCTTAGACATTGTAAACCGTTTGGCAAGGGCGATGAATATAGAGATAAAAGTTGAATCGGATGATGAGAACAATAAGTTTATCTTAACATTTAGTTAACAAACAAATTCTATAATATCACATCTTAAAAATAGGATTTGTTATGAAAAAGATAATAATAGCAGTAGCGTTAAGTAGTGTACTTTTTGCACAGAGTGCCCAAGA
>JALUMZ010000020.1 GCA_027055635.1 Campylobacteraceae bacterium | reverse complement strand
TATCAAAGACAAGGAAGAATCGAGAAAATTAAGAGAAGTTTTAGATAGTCTTTAGAAATAAAATTGAATTTTAAAACAAAATTTTTATCCTTTTTCCGTGAATTTTTTATCTATCATCATAAATCACTAGAATTTCGTGCAAAAGTTTTTGCTTCTATGATTGCTTCAAACAAAAAAGATGATAAAGTTGAGTACGAAATACTAGGGGAGGTTGCAAAAGAGATATATAAAGATCCTTATAGAATTAGTGTTTTAGTTGAAACTACAAAAGAGTATGTTGAAAAAATTATCAATATCAAAAGTTTAAATATTGACTCACTTATTAAAGAGATTGATAGAGAAATCCGCAAAAACCCAAGGTATATAACAAAAATCAATATAAGGCATCTCAAAAAATTCCTTGTAAGCTCAGAAAATACAGATAAAGAAACACACCTTCTGCAGCTTAGGATCATAGAATACTTTAAAAATGAACTTAGATACTATAATGGCAGGAAAGAGAAAAGAAAAAGACTAAGAAGGAGATAAGATGTTCACCTTGGAACAAGAGAGTATGGAACTGCTTCTATTTGTGTATGGTCTATCTTTTTTTACACTTGGTGTTTCTGTACTTTTTTCACGGCCAAAAGAGAGTGAGTATTTTTTTGCTAGTAAAATCTGGCTTCTTGGTGTATTTGCCATATCTCACGCATTTGAGGATTGGATAAGTCTTTTTGAATACCTACATCCAAATACAAAATTTCCTTCTTTGGATTATGTGCAATCATTTTTGCTTCTCATTTCATATATATTTCTATTTGAATTTTCTCGCTTTATCATCAGAAAGAGTTTTCTAAAATCAAATAAAAAACTCAAAAAACACCTTATTTATAAATTTTACAATGCATCTGCCATCTACTCATTTGCAACTTTTGGCTTACTTTTCCTAATATTTTTACATCCTACTGTCAATGGCATAAATGCCGCCATAAGATATACTTACGGATTTTGGGGAGCACTTATTTTAGGTGTAGGGCTCTACTATTATGGAGATTCTCTTAAAAAAAGCCAAAATATAAATAGATTGAAAATGTATTTTAAAATTTCTGGTATAGCCTTTATATTTTACTCCTTATTTTCAGGCATTATAGTTGATCAAATATCTTATTTTCCTGGTAATATAATCAATACTAAAACTTTTACCGATACTTTTCATTTGCCTGTACAGGCACTTCGTGGCTTCTGTGCACTTGTTATAGCAGTAGCCTCTATTAAAGCGTTAAGCATATTTAAATATGAACTGATAGCCAGACTAAATGAATCGTATGAAAATATAAAAAAGTTTAGTTCCAATGCTTCACATCAAATCAAAACACCGTTAACGGCCCTAAGGTTACAAATACATGTAGCACTCAAAAAAAATAAAAATATACAAGAATATAGAGATACTCTAAACTCTATAGATGATGAGATAGTATATCTTCAAGATATGGTTGGAAACCTACTTCTCTTGACAAGGATACAAAATATAAATATAAAAGATACTTTTTCGATGGTAAATCTTGATGCTGTTTTGCTTGATACTTTTGAAGAATATAGTATGATAGCTAAGAACAAAGGAGTCCACTTAGATATTAAGAAACTTGAGTATCTACAAATTAAAGCAGAACCTACATTGATAAAGATTTTGCTCTCAAATTTATTAGACAATGCGATAAAATTTACCCCTAAAGGTAAAAAAATTACCGTCTCCTTGGTTAAATCTGTTTTGATTATAGATGATGAGGGTATAGGAATACCCGAAGATAAACTACAAATGGTATTTGACGAATTTTACAGAGTAAATTCGCCTGAAAAAGAACATGTAAAAGGCTATGGGCTAGGTCTTTCCATGGTTAGAAAGATCACCCAAATTCATAAAATAAAGATAAAGATACTTAGCAAAAGCGGATCAGGAACCAAAGTAATACTAAATTTTAAGAATCAATCCTAAAACCATGTTTTCTTACCGTAGTGATTAATTTCAAATCATAATCGTTATCGATTTTGTGTCTTAGATGGTGCATATAGACATTGATGATGTTGCTGCTTATATCGCTGTCATTTTCCCATAGTTCATTAATGATAGTTTTAATCTTCACAATTTTACCTCTGTTTTTAACCAGTAACTCTAAGATACCATACTCTTTTGGAGTAAGATCTATATATTTGCCACCTCTTGAGACTTCTCTTTTGTGAATATCTAGAGTGAGATCTGCGATTTGAATATGGGGATTGCTTTTGTAAGAGGCTCTTCTTATAAGAGCTTTTACTCTAGCCAATAGCTCTTCAAAGTGAAATGGTTTCGGTATATAGTCATCAGCTCCGCTATTTAATCCCAAGACTTTATCTTCTATAAAAACTTTAGCCGTTAGCATTATAATTGGGATTGTAGAGCCTGATTCTCTTATTTTTTTGCAGACTTCTATTCCGTCTATTCCCGGGAGCATCCAATCTAATACAAGAGCATCATAAGTGTTTGTTTTCAACAGTTTAAGTCCATCTTCACCGCTATATGCCAAATTGACTACAAAATCTTCTTCTTTAAAACCCTCTTTAGTGTAATTTGCAATCTTTTTGTCATCTTCTATTATTAAAATATTCATGGGTGTATATTAACAAAATTTAATAAAAGAGAGCTAAAATATTAAAAAAACTTAATTTAAACTTAAATAGACCTTAAACCATTTGGTTGTAAACTTTCATTATAAAACTTAAAAGGAGTTAAGATGAAAGGGATAAAATTACTATTATCTGCAGCGGTCATTGGGTTGTTTTCTTGTGTTGGTGCAAATGCAAAAAATATGAATGATCAAGTAGTGCCAACAAAGCACAATAAAAATATGACACTAGGTCAAATAGCTGAAATCACACCGGGTCTTGGAACAGTTATGATTGAGTATGGTCATAGATTTTATGTGGCATACTATGCTGCAAAAGCTGGAAATTGGGGTTTAGCTGGCTATGAAATCAAAGAGCAAACAGAGATTCAAGAAGTTGGCGAAGTTACAAGACCTGGTCATGCCGAAGAGTTAAAAGCATTTGAACATGCTTATTTGGATCCAATTCAGGCTGCTATAAAAGCAAAAGATTGGAATGCTTTTTCAGCTAGGTATGCAGCCGCTATAGAAGGATGTAACGGTTGTCATGCAGGTACAGGTCATGGCTATATAAAATATAGATTACCAACTCATGCTCCAGAGTCAGTTCCAAGTGTAGTTTGGTAGAGAAAATTTGCAAATACTCTCAGTAGTCGCCATCGGCTACTGAGAACTTACTCTACTTTTGAAACAACAGGCGAGAAGGCCTTTGTGCTGACTCTTACGCTATCTCCTGTCTTTAAACTCTGTGCTTCATTTGAATCCAATACAATTTCAACTATCTGATTATCTATGGCAATGACTGCGATATACAGGATATCCGCTTTGTATATATCTAAAATTCTACCCCTAAAAGAGAATTTCTGACTTCCGCTGGTCTTTAACAATATCTCTTTTGGATTTCCATATTTTTTGATTTTTCCATCCTCCATAAGAGCCACAAAATCGCTCATCTTATATATCTCGTTTGGAGAGTGACTGACCATAATGGTAGTAGTTTTAAACTCTACATGTAGCTTGAGAATTTCAAGCTGTAGTTTTTCTCTCATCTGCATATCTAATGCAGACAATGGCTCGTCCAAAAGCAAAATCTTCGGCTTTCGCATCAATGCCCTACAAATCGCAACTCTTTGTTGCTGTCCACCTGATAGCATAGTGGGTAATGTATCTTTTAATTCGCCGAGTTCTGTCATATCCAAAAGTTTATCTGCTAGGCTATTATCGGGATTGGCAAATAAAAGATTTTCTTTTACACTCATATTTGGAAAAAGTGCATAATCTTGAAATACAAAACCTACGCTCCTACTTCTTGGATGAAGAAGCGTTTTTTTATCCATCCAAATATCACTACTTATATTTATATGACCTCTAGCCCTCTCAAGCCCCGCAATTATACGCAAAAGTGTGGTTTTACCGCTTCCACTTTTACCTAAGATAGAGACAAATGAACCCTCTTTTATATCGAGTTTTATATCTAGATCCATATCTCCCTTTGAGCCAAAAAGCCTCTTTTTTACATCTATAGTTATCATCCTAAAAAGCCTATCTTTTTCTGTTTGTAATTGAAGATATATACTAAAAGCAAAACTGTAAAGCTAATCGCCACCATGATAGCAGAGTATATGTGTGCGCTTCTATAGTCTAGCGTTTCTACAAACTCATATATAGCGATAGAGGCAACTTTTGTCTCTCCTGGGATACTTCCTCCAACCATCAGAACCACACCAAACTCACCTACAGTATGAGCAAAAGTGATGACTATAGCTGTAAGAAGTGATGATTTTATATTTGGCAGGGCAATATGGATGAGCGTTTGAAAACTACTCTTACCACATAGATATGAAGCCTCTATAAGAGACTTCGGGAGAGATTCAAAGCCACTTTGCAAAGGCTGGAGCATGAAAGGAAATGAGTAGAGACAGCTAGCAATAACAAGTCCATAAAAATTGAATACTAATTTTACCCCAAAGATATCTTCTA
>JALUMZ010000019.1 GCA_027055635.1 Campylobacteraceae bacterium | reverse complement strand
TAAATGTAAAAATTATAAGACTAATTTAGTAAAAAAGCTACTTCAAATTCTAAGTACTTGTAAGGGTAACTCTCTATTAGATGTTTCGTATTCCCGTAAGAGAGCAACTCACTTCCGCCGCTAGTACCGCTATATTTGATATGTCTGAGCATGGAGAGCGTATCTTCAAACTCTATCTTATAGCTCCTCTTATACAAATTTGAATTTTTGTATATCTTTGCTAGTGTTTGGATTAAATCAAATGAAGGTAAAAAACTTTTTCTTTCGCTTATTTTATATATAGTTTTAAAAGTACCGCTTGTAAAAATTGCAAATGCTACTCTATCACTAAGCTTGCTATAAAACTTAAGTGTCTGCTCAAGCTCTTTTGCCCACTGCAATGCCGATGATGAAATAACCAGATCAAATGGAGCTAAGTGTAGCACCCTCTTTTTAAAATCTTCAGATTCAAAATCATCACATATAACTTCTGTATTGGTACTGAGTGGATGAAGTTGGCACATGTTTTTTGAGCAGTCAACTCCAATAAATTTCTCTACTTTCCAAGGTATATTTTTGTAAATTTCTCCTGTACCGCAACCAATATCCAATATCCTCAAAGGCTTAAAATCTATCTCTTTTATTAGCTCTTGTGCAACTCTTTTTTGCACTTTTGCAAATAAATCATAATTTTTTGCATATTTTTCAAACTCTACTATGTGATTTTTTTTGTACATTTAACAATACTTTCTTGTTTTTCATCTATTTTTTAATATTTTTTGGATATAATCACCGATTATATCAAATAGTACCTCAATAGTTACATAAATTATGCGGGTATGAAATCAAAACAAGGAAAATTTTATGACCTCAACCTTATTGGTCTTACAATTTATTTTAGCAGCAGTTTTAACTATCGCCATACTTTTACAAAAAAGCTCTTCCATAGGGCTAGGTGCTTATAGCGGAAGCAATGAATCTCTATTTGGAGCAAAAGGTCCGGCAGGATTTATGGCAAAATTTACTTTTATCGTGGGATTTGTATTTTTGGTAAACACTTTGGCATTAGGTTACTTTTACAATCAAGAGAAAAAAGTTTCAATTGCCGAAGATATAAAAGTTGAAAAACCGTTGATTCCAACTGTACCAACTACTCCTGAAACTCCAAAAGCTCCAAAAGCTCCGAGTGCGCCTACAACCAAGTAGATATGAAAATTGTACTGCTGTCATTTTTTCTTGGTTTAACTCTATGGGCAGATGCCCATATATTTGTTTACCATAGATTTGGCGACAGCAGATACCCTAGCACAAACACTACCATATCCGAACTAAAAAAAGAGTTTGACTACTTCAAAACAAATGGCTACAAGGTGGTATCTTTAAATAGATTGGTTAAGGCATTAAAGGATGGGAAAACTATACCCGATAAGTGGGTTGTCTTAACTATTGATGACAATTTTAGAAGTTTTTATGATAATGCTTTTGAACTCTTTAAAAAATATCACTATCCATTTTCACTTTTTGTCTATATAGAGGCAACACAAAAGAGATATCCTGATTATTTAAACTGGAAACAATTAAAAAAGATAGCAAAATATGGATCTTTGGAATTTCACTCATACGCCCACCCTCACATGACTCACATGAGCAATGAAGATTTGAAAAAGGATTTTCAACAAGGATTGGAAATTTTTGAAAAAAAATTAAACATAAAGCCAAAATATTTTACATATCCTTATGGAGAGTACAATAACAGAGTAAAAAAAATAGCAAAATCTTTTGGTTTTGATGCCATAGTAAATCAAAATATGGGTGCAGTTGGCACAAAAAGTGATCTGTTTGATTTAGATCGTTGTGCTCTTGTGGGAAAAACAAACTTAAAATATCTATTAAAATTAAAACATCTAAATGCCACATGGATTAAGCCCACATCTTTTCCAAAAAACTCAATTTTGACAACTCTACATGTAAAGGTAGATGAAAATGCCAAAAAAGGGGGTCTATATATAAGCGGTAATGGCTGGAGAGAGATAGACTTCAAAAACAAAGAGATAAACCTAAAACTAAATAAAAAACTGACAAATGGAAGAAATAGAGTTATAATTTCAATTGGAGATAAAATCTCAACAAAACTACTAATAAAGGACACAAAATGGAACTAAACCTCATATATGAAACACAAAAAGAGCATATTGACAAAAGCTTGGCATCTCTAAAGAGGGATTTTAGCACGATAAGAAGCGGAAAAGTCTCTGTATCTGTACTTGATAATATCAAGGTAGATTATTATGGAACTCCAACTCCGCTAAATCAAGTTGCAACCGTACTGTTAAATGATGCCACCACAATAAGTATCACTCCATGGGAAAAACCTATGTTAAAGGCTATAGAGCATGCCATCGGCTCGGCAAATATAGGAGTAAATCCTAACAATGACGGCGAAAGTGTAAAACTCTTTTTTCCACCTATGACAACTGAGCAGAGAAAAGAGGGTGCAAAGCAGGCAAAGACTATGGGCGATAAGGCAAAAGTTGCTATAAGAAATATCAGAAAAGATGCAAACGACAAAGTGAAAAAACTAGAAAAAGATAAGGACATCACCGAAGATGAAGCAAAAAAAGCCTACGATGAAGTACAAAAAATCACAGACGAAGGCGTAAAACAGGTCGATGTTGCAGTGAAAGAGAAAGAAGCAGAAGTGCTTAAGATATAGATTATGAATATAGAAAAAATATACAAAGATGCAAATGCTCTGCTTGAGGGACATTTTTTACTTAGTAGCGGAAACCATTCACAATTCTATCTTCAGAGTGCAAAAGTTTTAGAAAATCCAAAAACTGCACAGCTTTTAGCAGATGAGCTTGCAAAAGAGATAAAAAGGAGTGGGCTCAAAATTGACACCGTATGCTCTCCTGCCCTTGGTGGTGTTTTGGCAGGGTATGAACTCGCTCGTTCGCTTGGAGTTAGATTTATATTTGCTGAGAGAGTTGATAAAAAGATGACTATAAGAAGAGGCTTTGAGATAAAAAAAGATGAAAATATCCTTATCTGCGAAGATATAATCACAACAGGTGGCTCTGCGCTAGAAGCCGCTAAAGTTGCGATGGGTATGGGAGCAAACATAGTAGCTTATGCCGCCTTGGCAAATAGAGGTTTTTGCAAAAGAGTCGGAAGCAGTAAAGATATGAAACCTACATGTAAACTTCCGCAAGAGATACCGTTTTTTGCTTTAGCTGATTTTGAATTTGATATTTATGAGCCACAAAATTGTCCACTTTGCAAAGATGGAAGCACGGCACATAAGCCAGGCAGCAGGGGAAATTAACACAAACCATGAGATGGAGAGATGCAAAAAAAGGTAAATTTAAACATAAAGCAGAGATAAAAAAAGAGACTCTAAATATCTCTCCCATCATAGACAGAGTAAAAGCCTTTTTAACCGACTCATTTATGCTATTTATGCCTATAATTTATATAGTTTTTTACATAGTTATGGGCTCAAGAGAAGAGTTTAGAGCAAATATGTTGTTGGGTTGGATATATATTTTGGTTCCGCATTTTATCATCACAACACTCTTTTTATATATCAAAAACCAAACTCCCGGGTATAAGGCTTACAATATAAAACTTTGTACTTTCAAACACAAAAAACCGACACTTTTACAAGTAGCTTTAAGATACATAATTTTTACCATAACTATGGTTATCTTTCCTCTCCTTTTTATCCCCTTTTTTACCAAACAAAAATTAGGATTGCATGACTATATTTCGTTAAGTGTTCCACTGCACCATAAATGAGTACATTTTCTAAAATATCCTCTTTTTTCTTCTTCTATTTTGCTTTGGTTGCTATCTATATAGTCTTTTTGCCAAAAATTTTACAAGATTTGGGATATACCTCATTTCAAATAGGTTTTATATTTTCTCTAGGACCTCTTATGAGATTTATCATCCCTTTTTTCTTCCTAAAGAGACTAAATCTAAATAAAAAAATATTTCATTTGGCTCTGCTTCTTCTACTACTCTCTTATCTACTTTTCTATTTTAGCATTAATAACTTCTACCTTTTTATAGTACCAAATATACTGCTGGGTGTAGCTTTTGGGATAATGCTTCCATATATAGATACAAGCGCATTAGAGCTATTAAAAAAAGAAAAGTACGGTAAAACAAGACTATTTGGATCTTTGGGTTTTATGCTGTATAGCTTAGTCTTGGCTAGATATTTAAGTGGTTATGGTGTGGTTCTAAATCTCTTTTTATTAACTGGATTAATAGTTGTAATATCAGGATTTTCAATAACATCTACTAAGAAAAGTTTTTGTAAAGGCACAAAAAGATTATATGAAAAATTCAGATTTAAAAAAGCCATATATCTTTGGATTTCTCTATTTTTAACTCAGATGAGTTTTGGGATTTTTTACAATTTTTTCACTATTTATGAGACAAGCCACGGTATATCTCTAAAAAGTGTTAGTTACCTGTGGACATTTTCAATCATATGTGAAGTTACACTTTTCTATTTTCAATCATCTTTTTTTAAAAGATTTGAACTCCTTGCGCTGATGAAATTTGCCCTATTTTTAACCATGATAAGATGGTTGCTACTATATTTGTTTCCCGCTTCAC
>JALUMZ010000018.1 GCA_027055635.1 Campylobacteraceae bacterium | reverse complement strand
CACTACTACCTAGTATCTCTTCTAAACTCTCCACTATCTGCTTTGACTTACGAAAGTGAAGATGAGCTAAAGATAGGAAATATAGTAGAAATCACACTAAATAAAAAGACAAGATTGGGTGTAATCATCTCCAAAACCTCTAAGCCGGAGTTTAAGTGTGAAGAGATTTTGAGCGTAAAAGATGAGTATTATACTAAGCAGATGTTAGATAATGCAAAATTTATCAGTGACTATTATGTCTGTTCACTAGGCGATGCCCTGAAACTCTTTATACCAAATAGAAAAAATCAAATCAACTCAAATATAAATATAGAGACAAATATCACACTCTCCTTGGAACAGACAAAAGCTTATGAGTTTATCCAAAAAAAGAGTCGTTCACTTCTCTTTGGTGACACGGGGAGCGGAAAGAGTGAGATATATATCAAGTGTATAGAGGATTGTATAAACAGCGGAAAAAATGCTATATTTTTGATGCCCGAAATCGGACTGACTCCACAGATGAAAAAGAGACTTAAAATCGTATTTGGTGATATGGTGGCTATTTGGCACTCAAAAGTGAGCAAGAAATCAAAAGAGAAGATTTTAGAAGATATAAGAGATGGAAAAGTAAAACTAATAGCCGGTACAAGGTCAGCACTTTTTCTTCCGGTGTCAAATCTAGGTTTGATAGTGGTGGATGAAGAGCATGATGACAGCTATAAATCAAACCAAAGACCAAGATACAATGCAAAAGATTTAGCACTTCTGTTTGCCAAAAGAGCTGAAGCAAAGATAGTGCTAGGAAGTGCCACCCCGTCTTTGGGTAGTTATAAAAATCTACCAAGATTTAGACTAAGAGGTACATACTTTAAAAGCAAAAAAAGATTTATTTATGAAAACAGCACAAGTAGTATAACGCTAGGAATATTACAAACCATAACAGAGCATTTGGATAGAGATGAGCAGATCATCATCTTCTTGCCGACTCGTGCAAATTTTAAGTATATCACCTGTTTTGATTGTGGCTCAAATATCACCTGTCCGTATTGTAGTGTTGGTATGAGCCTGCATACGAAGAGAAACGCACTTGTTTGCCACTATTGCAATTTTTCGCAAGCAGTTCCCAAAATCTGCCCTACATGTAAAGGCGACAATCTTCACTCAAACAGAATAGGAACAGCCCAAGTCGTAGCAAGACTAGAAGAGGAGTTTAGAGATAAAGTCATAGGAAAGTTTGATAGAGATGAGGTAAGAACAACAAGACAGCTAAATACCATACTCAAAGATTTTAATGCTAAAAAGATAGATATATTAGTAGGTACTCAAATGCTCTCAAAGGGGCACGATTACCACTCTATCGGACTTAGTGTCATCATGGGCATAGACTCGCTTTTAAGTATGCCGGACTTCAGGGCAAGAGAGAGAGCTATATCTTTAGTGCATCAAATAGCAGGACGAGCAGGTAGGAGTGGGGAGGGTGAAGTCTATATACAGACTCAAAATATAGATTTGATTAGCAGATTTATGGATGATTATGAGGATTTTTTAAATGACGAATTGACACATCGAAAAGAGATATACCCGCCATTTATAAAGCTCCTAAAAGTCCTAGCATCTCATAAAAAGGACGAAAAAGCAAATGAGATGATACAAACTGCCCACCGCTTGGCACAATCTTTTCCAAAGCTTGAAATCGTAGGATACGGCAGAGCAAACATAGAGAAGATAGCCAACAAATACAGATACAATATGCTCCTAAGGAGCACAGACACACAAGAACTACTAAAATTTGCCCACAGATGCAAAGCCCTACATGTAGAGATAGACATCGACCCATTATCTTTCTCTTAACACTTTTTTTGTATAATGTTTTAGATTTCTTGTGATAGTTGTATTTGAGCGACTCTGCAACCGATGGGTCAAAATCTTTGATTTTGGGGTACCCATCGTGTGAAGCCTTAGCGATGATACAACTATCACAAGAAATCTAAAACGACAAATAAAAAGCTAGGATAATAGTATGACTAAAAATGATATTTTAAATTATCTCAAAAAGCAAAGAAAAGAGTTTCAAGATATATATAATATAGAAGAGATAGGACTATTTGGAAGCTATGCTAGAGATGAAGCTACCGAGCAGAGTGATATCGATATCTTTATAAAAGCTAAACCCACCCTTCACAATATAATCGGAGTAAAGCAAAAAATAGAAGAAGATCTAAACAAAAAAGTAGATCTCATAAGAGTAAGAGAGAAGATGAACAAATATCTTAAAAATAGAATTTTAAAAGAGGGCGTTTATGTACGATAAAAAGTTGGTGGATGAGATATTAACTCAAATCATAGAAGCTGTTTTGATTGTTCAGCAGAGGTGTTTGTTTGCTGCCAATCAAGATGATTTTTGTGACTCTAAAGAGGGGCAAGAAAAACTTGACGGAATTTGCATGAAACTCATCGCTGTTGGCGAAAGTTTAAAAAATATAGATAAGATCACAAATAGAGAATTGCTCAAAAAATATCCTCAAATTGAGTGGAAAAAGATAAAAGGTATAAGAGATTTTATATCTCATCACTACTTTGATATAGATGCAGAATTTATTTTTAATATTTGTCAAACACAGATAGAGCCGTTGCTTCTTACACTTAAACAAATTCAAAAAGATTTGAAAGAAAAAAATGATAAAAAGATTTAAAACAAAAAAGATATATGTCGGTGATGTAGCTGTCGGCGGGGATGCTCCTGTGAGTGTGCAGTCTATGACTTACTCAAAGACTAGAGATGTGGATGCTACGGTTGAGCAGATAAAAAGATTGCATTTTGCAGGATGCGATATCGTTCGTGTGGCTGTGCCGGATTATGAAGATGCAAGGGCATTGAAGACTATAAAAGAGCAGATAAAATTGCCATTGGTGGCTGACATTCATTTTAACTATCGTTTAGCCTTGATAGCTAGCGAAGTGGTGGATTGTATCCGCATAAATCCCGGTAATATCGGTGAAAAATCAAGAGTAAAAGAGGTGGTAAAAGCTTGTCAAAACAGAAATATACCCATACGCATAGGTGTAAACAGCGGTTCACTAGAAGAGCAGTTTGACAATAAATACGGCCCGACTCCAAAAGCAATGGTGGAGTCTGCACTTTACAATATAAAATACCTTGAAGATTTGGGCTTTACAGATATAAAGATTTCTCTAAAAGCAAGCGATGTGGCAAGAACGGTAGAGGCGTACAGGGCTCTTAGACCTTTGGTGGAGTATCCTTTCCATCTTGGAGTGACAGAAGCAGGGACACTTTTTCACTCTACCGTAAAATCATCCATAGCTCTTGGAACACTTTTGCTTGAAGGCATAGGTGATACGATGAGAGTCTCTATAACGGGAGAGTTAGAAGAGGAGATAAATGTCGCAAGAGCTATCTTGAAAGATAGTGGCGTGGTAAAAAGTGGTGTAAATATCATCTCTTGCCCCACTTGCGGTCGCATAGAGGCAAATCTAGTCGAAGCAGTCGCAAGAGTTGAAGAGAAGATAGGACACATAAAAGCACCTCTAAATGTCTCTGTGATGGGTTGTGTGGTCAATGCCATAGGTGAAGCAAAACATGCCGATGTAGCTATAGCATTTGGGAAAGGACAGGGCTTGATCATGCGAAAAGGTGAAGTTATCGCCAAGCTAAAAGAGGAATTTCTAGTAGATAAGTTTTTGCAAGAAGTTGAAGATGCAGCCAAAGAGTTTGAAAAAGAGTATAAATAGATGCAAAATTTACATAATATAAATATAGAGAGGTCAGTTCTTAGCTCAGTGCTTTTTGATCCGGGATCTTTTGAGGATATAGCAGCTACTCTGAAACCAAAAGATTTTTATCTTCCTAGCCACAAGTATATCTTCGAAGCGATGCTTGAGTGCGAAAAAGAAGATTTGCCTATCGATGAAGAGTTTATAAAGAAAAAATTAAATCAAGAAAACCGTTTTGATGAAGACTCTATGCTTGAGATTTTATCCACAAATCCTCTACCTTCGACTAAAGCTTATGTCCAAGAGATACGAGAAAAAGCGATAAAAAGAGAGTTGGTAGAGCTTACAAGTGAGATAAAAGAGGTGGCAGTCGAGAAGGATTTGCCCTCTATTGAAGTTGTGGATTTAGTACAGCAAAAACTCTACCAGATAACTCAAGAAAGCGGAGCAAAAGAGTTTAGAGAATCTCCAGAGATGACAAAGGCGACGCTTGAACATATACTTGAGCTCAAAAAAAGAGGAAATCAAGTAGTAGTAGGATTAGATACGGGATTTTCAAAATTAAATGAGTTGACGACAGGTTTTGGCAAGGGTGATCTCATCATAGTAGCAGCAAGACCGGCGATGGGAAAATGTTTGGCAAAAGGCACAAAAGTGCTCATGTATGACGGTAGCTTAAAAAATGTAGAATCCGTAAAAGTTGGAGATCTACTTATGGGGGATGATTCAACTCCTAGAAAAATACTCTCATTGGCTCACGGAAGAGAGGAGATGTATTGGGTTAGGCAAAATAAAGGTATAGATTATCGTGTCAATAAATCTCATATACTCTCTCTTAAGAGAAGCAGAAATGAATGGAAACATAAGCATGGAGATGTTTTAAATATATCGGTTAAAGAG
>JALUMZ010000017.1 GCA_027055635.1 Campylobacteraceae bacterium | reverse complement strand
CATTTTTATTATCAGCATCTATAGTTATATTGATTTTTCTATTTTCTATTTTTCTTTGATTGAAGGCATCTTTTGAATTGTTTATCAAGTTTAGTATTACTTGGTTAAATTCATTAAAATATCCATCTATTTGGATTCCTATATTGTCTTGTACCTCTACATGTAGAGCATGTTTATAAATACTCCCTTGCATCATTGTTAAAAGATGCTCTATCGCATCTTTAACTAAAAAGGGCTCTTTTTGTTTATTTGGGCTGAAAAAGTTTCTAAAGTCTTCTATCGTATTTGACATTTTTTTAATCACATCTTTGGAGTGTTTGTAACTTTGTAAAAATTCATCAGGTTTTTTATTTGAGAGAAAGAGTTTTTTCATCTCATACACTGTGATGCCAAGCTCATTTAGGGGTTGTCTCCATTGGTGAGCTATATTGCCTATCATCTCTCCCATAGCAGCAAGTCGGGATTGCTGAAACAAAAATCTATCTTTTTCTTGCATCTGTTTGGCTAACTCTATGCTTTGGGTTACATCATACCTGATAGCTATAAACTCTTCTATAAAGCCTTTATTATCCAAGATAGGGATTACTGTTGTATTGACATAAAGAGTCTTGCCATATTTGGAGAGGTTTTTAACCATGGCTTTATATGTTTTTTTTGATAAGATTGTATCCCACAGATTTTTAAAGACCTCTTTTGGTACATCAGGATGTCTTACTATATTGTGATTTTTACCTATCAACTCTTCTCTTGAGTACTCAAATATTTTACAAAATTCATCATTTACAAAAGTTATAATTCCATTTATATCTGTTTTGGAGACGATATTGCTCTGCTCTATCGCATTTTTATATTGGGCTAGAGTCATTTCAGGCTACTCATAATGGACATATATCCAAGATATGACATATATATACCATACAATATAATCACAATAGAGGCCAGTTTAATCATCACTTCTCTAAAGTTGCTGCCTTTTAAGAACCCCACTATATACCCAAAACCAAGAAGAGTCGGCATAGTAGAGAGACCAAATATCAGCATAGTAAATCCTCCCCAGAAAATTGAACCAGTAGCTGCGGCAGATACTGCAAAAAAGTAAACCAAACCGCAAGGGAGGAATCCGTTTAATATACCTAAGCCATAGAAGCTGTATATGCTTTTTGAGTGAATCAAAAAGGAGAATATTTTTTTTACAAATGGGTTGGTAGCAAGTGAGGATTCTAAAGATGTTAAAAATCTAATTTTCCCCATCAAAGATAGACCCATCAATACCATAAAGAGACCTATAAAAAAGTAAAAATATCCCATAGATACTTTTGAGAAAGAGACAACATTGCCTAATGCTCCTGAAATCATACCTATAAATATATAAGATGTAATCCTTCCTAAGCTGTAAAACATATGAGATATAATTTGTCTGGTTTTGGATGATTTTGTATCTATTTTAGAGCTGCTATATGCTACGATAAATCCACCGCACATACCGATACAGTGTCCTAAACTTCCTAAAAATGCTACTATAATTATGGTCGAAATATTGATAGTATCTATGAAAACACCCTTTTATAAATTTTGAAAAAATTCTTTAAAAATATATCTGCTATCGTGTGGTCCGGGACTTGCTTCGGGATGATGTTGTACTGAAAATATAGGCTCATCAAGATAATCAACACCCTCTATGGTGTTGTCAAAAAGATTGATATGCGTTATTTTGGCAATAGAGCAGATAGAATCAGGTACATTATAGTTGTGATTTTGAGCTGTTATCTCAACTACAGAACTTTTTTGATTTTTTACCGGATGATTTCCGCCATGTTGTCCAAAAGCAAGCTTGTATGTTGGGTGACCATGGGCTATGCTTAAAAGCTGGTGTCCTAGGCAGATCGCAAACATAGGAATCTTTGCTTTTATCAATTTTTTGATTTTCTCTACCTCTTTTTTATAAAACATAGGGTCGCCGGGACCATTTGATAAAAATATGCCATCTATTTCGTTGTTCTTATATCTGCCTATGAGACTATCGGGATCAAATTCGCTAGGTACCACTTCTACCTCAAATCCAACTTCGCAAAGTTCATTCAAAATATTTCTCTTTACACCAAAATCTATCACGACAATCTTTTTTTCTGCTTTTTTTATACTTTTTTTATAGCTTAGCTTTGCACTATCCCAAACTCCGTTTTTGTGTATATAACTCTCTTTTGTGCTAACTTCTTGTATGAAATCCATCTCTTCTATTTTTGGGAAAGATTCCAATATCTTTTTGAGTTCATTTTTATTTGAGATTTCGGTAGAGGCTATCATCATTTTAGCGCCAAAATCTCTTATGTTTTTAGTTAAATATCTTGTGTCTATATCGCAGATACCCATCGCTTCGTGTTGTTGAAGAAAATTATCCAAAGAGTTTTGGGCTCTAAAATTTGAAAATTCTTTGTTAAAATTTCTTATTATCATTCCACTTGCATGTATGCCCAAGCTTTCCATGTCATCATCATTTACCCCAACTATACCAATCTCCGGCATAGTGAAAACAACAAATTGACCTGCATAACTAGGATCACTCATAATCTCTTGGTATCCACTCATTGAGGTGTTAAACACTATCTCTCCTACCCTGCTTCCTTGGCTTCCAAAACTTTTTGCTTCTAAAAATATACCATTTTCTATGTATATCCACACAGGCTTTAGATTCATAATGCCATACCTCGCCTTTTTAACTCTTCCTCATAAAGTTTTTCAAATACCAAGTCATACTCAGTTGAACCCGGTATTAATTTTCTTTTATAGTTATCTATCTGGTCAGCTACGGCGTCTTCAATGCCTTCAAAATTTTCAAGATAGTTTTCTATGGAAGTGTAAATGACATTTTTTACTCTATTTTCAGAGACGGAATAGTCTATCATATCTTCTTTCCATAGAGTCTCTAGTATCTTATGTGAAATATCACTAAATCTATCTTCATAAGATAAAATAACACCATACTCTTTTGCTAGTTTTTTCTTTATGAGCCAAAACATACTTCTTCTGTCAACTTGACGAAACTCTATCTCATCATCATTATCATCTAGTATATCATCAACTCTCTCTTCTAGGGCTATCTCTTTTTTTATATCAGCTTCAAGTATATCTTGAGAGACCTTAGCAACAGGCTCGATGCCTTGTAGCAACTTTATGAAACCACTATTTAACATATCAATTGCTATTTTATTTGCAATATAGGGTGCATGAGGTAATCTGACTTTCATCAATCAACCTTATTATTTAGATTTTTTACATTTTATCCAAAGTTAGGTAAATATCTGTTTATATAGAAAAATGTCACAAAAATATTTTAGTATTGTGACTATTGTTTTAGAATCAATAAGCCACCAATAAGCATCATAATGCCACCGGATGTTTTATTGAGAATATTTTGGATTTTAGGCTTTTTTATAGCAATTTTTGCTTTTGATGCAAAATATGCGTATGATACAAGTATGGTTAAGAGGGTAGATAGAACTAGAGAAACTACTAAGCAGGTATCTTTATAAGTTAGTTTTGAGAGATTAACAAATGTGGGTAAAAAGCCTATATAAAAGGCTATAACTTTGGGATTTCCAAGAGTTATAAATAGCCCTGAGATAAAATCATTTATAAAATTTTTACTCTTTATTGTACCTGTGTTAAAGTGGGATGTTTTTGACATATATACTCTAAATCCTAGATAGATAAGATATATACCTCCTAAAATTTTTATAATTGCAAAGATTGTAGAGTATGTTGAAGCGATAACACTCAAGCCAAAAATAGCGAGCAGTAAAAAAACAATATCTCCAAAAACCATACCGATAGACATAAAAAAAGCATGCAAAAAACCAGAACTAAGGGCTCTTGAAACGACAGCCAAGACCCCGGGTCCCGGGGTTGCCATGAAGATAAATATAGCACCCAAAAAAGTTAAAGTGGTTATGAAGTCCATTGTTTATACTTATGGCTTTTTGGTATGGTTTGTATTAAAAGGTGCTCCTTTTTGAAGACGAAGTGTTATTTGTGATGCTTTTTTTGGATCCATTTTGGCAAATATTTTTGAGATTTTTTTAGCAGGAAGCGTAAAGATAATAGCAGTTGCCTGTTCAGTATCCATAGCTTCAAGAACTGATGCTGCGACAGAATCTTTCATCTTGCTGTAAGTTTCACTCAGTTTATCATCTTTTGCATTTTTTATGTTTTCTAAAAGTTTTTTATTTTTTGCTATGAGCTCTTTTATCTCTTTTTTCTTTTTTTCAAGTTCTAAATTTTTTGCTTTTATTTTCTGATTTTCCTCTTTTATATGGGCTCTTTGTTTTTCAAAAAGTGCATTTGAGGCAGCTTTTAGTGCTTCAAAAGATTGTCTAGCTTCATCTATATTCTCTATATCTTTAAGAAGCTCAGATTTTCTACTCTCAAAGACTTGGTTGCAGTCAACACTTTGTGCATAAGAAAATATCACAAAAGATAATAATAAAAAAATTGTTTTCAATATTCACTCCTTTTAAAAAGCATGTTAGAAACCTCATCTAACTCTTTTTGCTCATCTTTTTTTATTTTTATGAGCTTTTTTGCTATCTCTTGTTCTTCAAGATGTTTTATCTTCTCATACTCTAGTTTGGCCTTTTTATACTCTAGTTGCTTCTTTTTGAGATTTAAATTGTTCGTTTCTAGATCATATGAAAGTCTCTCTTTTTGAGTATTTAACAACCTTCTTCTCTCTCTAAAGGCATTTACCTCTTTATACTCCCCTTGCTTGGGAATTGTTAGAGCAGAGATAGATGAGTATATATCTTCTATATCTGCTTTTATCTTTTTGATATTAGATTTTAAAATAAAAAGTTCACTCTCTATCTTATCTACTTTTTGTTTGTTAATTTTAGTTATTTTGGAGTAGATAGATGACATATATTACAATACTATCGTCTCGTCTCTTTTAGGTCCTGTTGAGATAAGCCCCACTTTTGTACCTGTTAACTCTTCTATCTTTTTAACATAATCTTTTGCATTTTTTGGTAAATCTTCATAAGTGCTAACACCTTTTGAATTTTTCCACCCGTCAAACTCTTCATAGATAGGAGTTATATTCTCTAACGACTGAGGAAGAGTCTCTACTCTTTTTCCATCTATTTCGTAGGCAGTGCATATCTTGACTTTTTCAAAACCATCCAAAACATCTAGTTTCATCAATGCTAGTTGGTCACATCCATTTAATCTGCTAGCATATTTGACTGCTACGGCATCAAACCAGCCACATCTTCTTGGTCTTCCCGTTGTAGTTCCAAACTCATGACCGTTTTTGCCTAACATCTCTCCATCATCACCAAAATCTTCTGTCGGAAAAGGTCCATTTCCAACCCTGGTACAGTATGCTTTTACGATTCCTGTCACCTCTCCTATATCTTTTGGATTCAGCCCTAAACCGATACAAGCCCCAGCGCTTATGGTAGATGAGCTAGTGACAAATGGATAAGTTCCGTGGTCTATATCCAAAAGAGTACCCTGAGCACCCTCTAAGAGTACCTTTTTATTTTCATCAAGTGATTTCCATACAAGAGCTGTTGTGTCTTGTACATAAGGTAGGAGTATATTTGCAAACTCATCTAACTCTATTTTAAGCTCATCAAAATTTGGTGTTTTTATCTCCATAGCGTCAAATATAGCTCTATAAGTATCAAAATAATCCACTAAATTTTGTGCTAATTTTGTTGTGTCCCTTAACTCACCCATACGATGACCGCTTCTCTCTATTTTACTTCCGTAAGCCGGTCCTATTCCTCTTCCTGTTGTACCTATCGCTTTTGCTCCTCTTAGCTTCTCTCTAGCTTGGTCTATCGAGATGTGATGGTCGAGTATCATATGGGCTTTATCGCTTATAAAGAGTCTATTTTCTAAACTCTCTCCAAATTGTTCCATCTCTTCTATTAGGGCTTTTGGAGATATAACAACACCGTTGCCGATGATATTGATGGCTTTTGGATTTAGTACTCCAGATGGTATTAGATGCAGAGCGAGAGTTCTATCTCCTACGACTATGGTATGTCCTGCATTGTGTCCGCCTTGGTATCTGCAAACAACATCATAATTTTGTGCCATCAAATCTACAATCTTGCCTTTTCCCTCATCTCCCCACTGAATTCCTACTATCAAATTTGCTTTAGTTTTCATAACTTCTCTCTTTATATTAAAATATCTATAATTGCATCTGTGTATAGAGCAAAACCAGCTGATTTGACCCCATCACACTCATAATTTCCACCAAGTCCTAGAGTGAGATTTTTTTCTATAAATCTAAAGAAAAGACCATCATAATACCTCATCTTGGCATAGTATAGGGGTGAAAATACAACTTTGTTATATGTTATCTTTTGATTCATATCTCTCATTTTAGTCAATTCTGTTTTTATATCGTTTGGTGCTAACTCTATCACTTCGTCTAGCTGTTGTAGGGTCTCTGTTTTTACTAATTTGTTGAGCCATTGGATATCTAATGAAAGTAGTTTTCCAATCTCTGCTTTTTCAAAAATCTCTATATCCAAATCAAACTTTTTAGCGAGGATATTTGGTATATTTATGTTACATACCTGAAGAAGTGGAGATAGCTTAAATTCACTAAATATGACAGAGCTTATGTCTATGCCAAATCCAAGGTTTTTAGCACCTACAAACTCTGCACCTATTTGATTTATCTCAAAACTTGGGAATTTAAAGACAGGTTGTATGTAAAACCATCTATCTTGGACTATACTGCGACCCAATCTTTTATTCATAAGTCTCACTACATCCATAGTGCTGTCTGCTCTTAGAGACAGGATATGGTTTGACTCATCTCCAAATCGTATAAGTTCTTTTTCGGATATATGTCCATGTTGATGATAAGATAGAAATGGTGTAACTATCTCTTCAAACCCTTTTTGTATAAAGATTTTACTAGCACTGCTCTCTATCTCTCTTTTTAGCTTTGCACTTTTACCGAAGTAGAGTTTACTTCCTGTCGGTATTTCGTGTTCGTATATCATGATTACTACTTTTTATATGCTCTTTTGCCACTCTTTTGACAAAATGCTCACTATTTTATCTAAAAATTACTTTTTTGTTTCTTTATATGCGATAGTTTTATAGAACACCCTTTTGAATCAACAAGTTCTAGAAAAGGTGTATTTTTACATTTATCATATATATCTGCTACACCATCATTGTCAGAATCTAATCTTAAATTTTTTGAAGAACAGCCATTGCAAAGGAGAAGTAGTGCTGTTAGAAAAATAATTTTTGATTTTATGTTAGCGATGTCCACCCATGCCTCCATGACCACCACCGGAGTTCTCACCCATGTCACCATCTAAATTGCCACCCATATCGCCATTGCCACCAAATCCACCTTCATCTTTTGCACTATTCATATTGCCGGTTTTATCACCATTAAAACCATGTTTATTTTCTTGATGCTCCATTCCCCTTTCAGATTCGTGCATTTTTTCTATAACATCATCCATAGCTTTTTCTCTACTCTCCTCTTTAAGAGATATGATTTTTGATTTGATCGCATTCATATACATGTATCTATATCTCTCTTGTGCCCTGTTCATTTTTTCTATCAATTCATCAATACTTTTGCTTTTTTTAATATCTCTAGCTATAGATTGGATATTATCATCAGCATAAAGTATGCTAAAAAGAGATAATAGTACACTAAAAATTAAAATTTTCATTATTTTCCTCCTTGCGTAGTGCTATGTTAGTAAAAAAGTGTTACTACAGTGTTATTTTAACTTTTGTTCCTACATCCAACTTGCTTTTTATTTGAATACCATACCCCAGTTTATTACACATTTTTTTTACTATATCTAGTCCCAAGCCCATGCCTCTGTCGCCCTCTTTGTAAAATCTGTTAAAAACCTTGGAGCAGTTTTTTATACCTATGCCGGTATCCTCTATTTTAACTATTTTTTCATCAATATATATAGATATTTTACCATTTGTTTTATTATATTTGCAAGCATTTGATATGAGATTATCTATGATTCTAGAAAATTCATTTTGTGAGGTTTTTAAAAATCTACTTTTTATATCTGTTTTAAATGTTATATCCGGGTAGAGATAATTGAAATACTCTATCTTTTCATGAAGTATGGATGATATATCTATGCTCTCTACATGTAGAGGCTCCTCTTTTATCATGGACTCAAGATTATTATATAAAGACCCTATTTTTTTTGTTGAAAACTCTATTCTTTGTATCGCATCATTTGAATTTTTCTTTTTTAAGATTCTAAGGTTTAAGAGTATAGATGAAACAGGAGTATTCAAATCATGAATTATATCCTTAAGAAATTCATCTAGTAGATATAGAGCATTTCTCAATGGTTTGATAGAGTAGAGGGAATATATGATCGATAAAAGGAGAAGCACAAGGCTACTTATGAAGAAATAGAGTAAGTTTTTTTTCAATAAATTTTGCAGATTGCTTTTATAAATTTTATATGAGTAGATAATTTTTAAACTGCTCTTTTTGGATGTTGGAATATCAAAATAGGCAAATATATCGTGATTTGTTACATGTAGAGCATAGAGCTCACTCTTCTTTCTCATGGGGACAAGCTTGATTTTTATATCTTTATCTTTAAATGTATAGTTGTATATTTTAATTTTGTTAAATATATCTTCTTGCAATACCCTCTTTTGCTCCTCATGATAGAGCCAAAAAATGACAGCATTTAAGATAAGAAGTGTTGAGAAAAAGAGGATGAAACTCTTAAGAAATGACTCTATTTCATATTTTTTCAAGTTTGTATCCTACGCCTCTTATGTTTGCTATATCTATAGATAGAAGTCTCTTTATCTTAGATATATGGACCCTTAAAGCTAAGTCGGTTGGTTTCTCCATCATTTCAAATAGCCTATTTTTATCTACTATTTTATCTATATTTTTTAAGAAGAGTAAAAATATATGCTTATCTACTAATGGTATCTCTACTGTTTTACCATCTTTTTTAATTTCGTCTGTTGCTACTTTATACTCTATATCACCATAAGCCAAAATACCCTCATCGAGTTTTAATTTTGCACCGATTCTTATGAGCAGTTCATCAAAATCAAAAGGTTTTTTTATATAATCATCAGCTCCAACTTTGAAGCCTCGCGATAAAGAATCTATATCTCTTAGGGCAGTGATAAAAAAAGCAGGGGTAGTATCACCGCTGTCTCTTAACTCTTCTAAAAAATCAAAACCATTTAGAAAAGGGACATTTACATCTAAAAGATAGAGATCAAATTGTGTCTCAAATGTTAAATCTAATGCAATATTTCCATTTTTGGCGATAACTACTCTATAGTTTTCAGATTCCAATAACTCTTTAATCGTTTGAGACAATATCTCATCATCTTCAAGCAATAAGATGCTATACAAAATATACTCCTTTCCTGACTTTTATTAATTGGTGTTACTTCTGGTTAGATACTTAAAGTCAATTAGTATTATACCTTTTTTACTCAACAAGGTATAGTATAAATAAGGTAACATTTAAGTAACACTCCTGTGTCATAATTTCACCATCAAAACCAAACAAGGAGAAAAGATGAAAAGAGTTATTTTAGCTGCAATCTTAGCAGCAGGAGCATTAAATGCTACAGATTTCAGCTCAATGAGTACTGAAGACTTAGTAAGTGCAAGAGGAACAGTTGCTACCGAAGAGCAAGCAGATTTTAGAGCGGAACTTCAAAGCAGAGTATCCTCTATGACAACTGATGAGAGAGAAGAGTTAGGTATTACTCCAGGAGCAAATGCCAAAGGTGAATCTCATGGCGAGGCTGCTAGAGATGGCAGTGGTGAAGGAAGCATGGGTGAAGCAAGAGGCGGAACAGGTGAAGGACTAGGCGGTGGCATGGATTCTGAAGAAGGCGGCTTTGGCGGTGGCATGGATTCTGAAGAAGGTGGCTCTAGCGGTAGCATGGGTGGTCACGGTGGCGGTCATGGCAGAGGTGGCATGAGATAGTAACTGACCTTACGCACTTTTTTCTCGAAAAGTTCTGCTTTTCGTAGCTTTAGAGGGCTGTAGGGACTTTAGTATCTGCCACTATAACGAGCTTTGCTCATTATAGTGCGTAAGATCACATAGTAAATATATTCATACTTTAAAACTAATATGTATGCTATTGGTTGAGAAGTATGAATATTATTTTTATTGGCGTAGCAATAATATCTTGCCGTATCTATATCCCCACAATACAAATAGAATCAACCAAGCACTAATCGACATATCAAATATAAAATTCATACCCCAGTTAAGCCCAATATTTATACTGAAAATTGCCCTTAAAATAAGAATAAGCTGAACAAACAAAAAAATATTTCTAGCAAAATTATCAGCATGAGGAGCTTGTCCGGAGTGCCCTAGGACTACCCTTGTGGCAAAACCTATAAATATAGTTGTTAAAAAACCAAGTGCCACAAGATGAATACTTAAGAAATAAAAATCTACATCAAAAATCTGCGCCAAAACAGAACTAAAGGCAGAAAGTAAAAAAGAGGCAGGAAACCAAAATAGTCCAAGATGTAATACCCATAAGATCGCAGGGGCATTGAGGCTTAAAAGTTTCCATCTTAAAAACTCTTTTAGAGTAAAAACTCCTATAAGTATATCTAATATAATTTCTGAAATCTTGATAAAATAGATATGACCACTTAGTAAAAAGATTATTTTTAAGAGTAATAGTATGAAAACTATACCGACTAATTTTCTATTTTTGGCGACCAAAGAGTGGGAGAAAAACGGTATCATTCTTTGAGCCACTACGAAAGTCAGAAAAATCAAATAGGAGTAAAATGAGATATATATAGATATACTGTTTTTGAGAACTCCTAAGACTGACAATATAAAAAGAGCATGTCCAAATATACCAAAAATCTGTGCTACTAAAATCCAAAAAGAGTCTGCTTTTTCTACTGCTCTTCCTTTTTGGTATGTAGTATATAATTTTAGAACCATAAAAATTTGAGAAAAAAGCAAAATACCCATCGCAACTAAAACCAAAAAATGTATATAGAGTACTCCGGCTAGAAATATTATCGCGCCAAAAGTATTTGCATAGAAGATTTTTAGATAGTACTCTTTAGATATGGTTTCACTTTGGTTAAACCTAGGAAATGTAGTAAATAAAAAACCAATAAAAAAATTGGTAAAGACTAGGAAAATCAGTGAATATGCGTGTAAAACAGATATCGGCATAGTGATATGTACGGTATCCCTATAAAAGAAAGAAAAAAGCATCATAAATATAATAGCATTTATAATGCCTAAGATAAAAAATGGCTGATGAGGCTGAGATAAAAAGTAATTATTTGTTTTGATTTTGCTACTAAAGTTCAATTTGCCACCTATAGATAATTTTTTGTGATTATAGCAGAATTAAAACTTAATTTTAATTGAATTTATACAATTAAAGTATAAATTAAGTAATCTTATCTTAGAATAAGATAAGAATTATCTTATTAAGAAATTTTTAATTTAGTCAAGGAGAATATATGCTCGAAATTAGATGGCATAGTCGTGCCGGACAAGGTGCAGTAACTGGGGCCAAGGGACTAGGCGATGTTGTGGCCAATACAGGCAAAGAGGTGCAAGCCTTTGCTTTTTATGGCTCAGCCAAAAGAGGAGCTGCGATGACAGCATATAACAGAATAGATGATAGACCTATCATAAATCATGAAAAATTTATGGTTCCTGATTATGTGCTAGTGATTGATCCTGCTCTTGTTTTTTCTGCAGATATAACAGCAAATGAAAAAGAGGATACAAAGTATATCATCACAACTCATCTTTCAAAAGAGGAGTTGATCAAGCTTGTGCCAAAACTGAATGGAAAGTCTGTATATGTGGTTGATTGTATGAAAATCTCTATGGATACCATAGGAAGAGCTATACCAAATACCCCAATGTTGGGAGCTTTGATGAGGGTTTCTGGGATGTTTGATATTGAGTATTTTAAAAATGCTATGTTAAAAGTTCTAAGCAAATTTCCACAAAAAATCATCGATGCAAATATGACTGCGATAACTCGCGCATATAATGAAGTCAAATAAAAAGGAAGAAGTATGGAATATAAAGGATGGGATCAGGTCGAAGCCGGAGCAGTTCTTCCTTCGTTTGAAGATAAAAACTGTGATGTAGTTAGACAAAAACAAGAAGATAGAAATTATGCTCAAACAAGCTCATATACTGCTAGCGTTGCAGATTGGAGAGTTTTTAAGCCCGTGTTTAACAAAGATGTCTGTATAGATTGTCAAAATTGCTGGGTATTTTGCCCTGATACGGCAATCGTATCGAGAGATAAAGCTATGCTTGGTATTGATTATGACCACTGTAAAGGGTGCGGAATTTGTGCAGAGGTTTGCCCTACAAATCCAAAATCCCTCATAATGTTCTTTGAAAATGAAGAGAATGAAGAGGTGCTTTCTAAATGGCCTGAAAAAAAGAAGAAGGAAAAGTAATGGCAGAAAAATTACAATTACAAGAAGTAGAAGTTTGGGATGGCAATATGGCTTTTGCTCAAGCTATGAGACAAGCACAAATAGATGTAGTAGCAGCCTATCCTATCACCCCATCAACGCCTACGGTTCATGGATATGCACAATTTTTGGCCGATGGATATATAGATGGTGAGTTTGTTTTGGTAGAGAGTGAACATGCTGCAATGAGTGGTTGTGTAGGAGCAGCAGCAGCCGGTGGAAGAGTAGCAACTGCTACAAGTAGTCAGGGCTTTGCATTGATGATAGAAGTTCTGTACCAAGCAAGCGGTATGAGACTTCCGATAGTTTTGGGTTTGGTAAATCGAGCTTTAGCATCTCCGCTAAATGTAAATGGTGACCACTCTGATATGTATCTTGGTCGTGATGCCGGATGGATCATGATAGATGCTTTCAATGCCCAAGAGGCATATGATTTGATGCTTATGGGATTTAAAATCGGCGAAGATTTGAGTGTTAGACTGCCTGTGATGGTAAATCAAGATGGTTTTATAACTTCACACACCGCACAAAATGTTAAACCATTTTCAGATGAAGATGCGTATAATTTTATAGGCGAGTATAAAGAGGTCAATCCTATGCTTGACTTTTGTAAACCTGTCACCTATGGAGCACAGACCGAAGAGGATTGGCATTTTGAATTTAAAGCTAGACAACAAAAGGCTTTGATGGACTCTCTGGGGGTTATCAAAGATACATTTGCTCAGTTTGAAAAACTCTCAGGAAGAAGTTACAATCCGGTTGAGAGCTATATGATGGAAGATGCCAAAGTTGCAATTGTAGCACTAGGAAGTACTGTCGAAAGTGCAATACAAGCAGCAAAGAATTTAAGAGAAGAAGAGGGTATAAAAGCGGGTGTAGTCGCCCTTAGGGTTATTAGACCATTTCCTCTCCTTGAAGTAAAAGAGGCACTAAAGGATGTAAAAGCAGTAGCTACACTAGATAGAAGTGCGCCCGGTGGAACACTAGGTATGCTTTTCAATGAGATAAGTGCGGCTCTGTATCAAAATGATAATAGACCGATTATAAATAACTATATATATGGTTTGGGCGGTAGAGATATGACTCAAGAGAATTTAAAAGAGATATTTAGAGATATAAAGAGAAATGCAGATGAAGGCAGACTTGTCACACCTTTGCAACAATTTAGCGGATTAAGAGGCCCTAAGCTCTCTTTTTTCAATTAGGAGTAGATAGATGAGTAAAATTATAAAAAATTTAAAGCAATTTTCAACATCAAATGATAGATTTGAGGGGGCTCACCTTCTATGTCCGGGATGTGCACACTCAATCATAGTTAGAGAACTTTTAAACTGTACAGATGATAATCTAGTCATAGCAAATGCTACAGGTTGTCTAGAAGTTTGTACAGCAGTTTATCCTCATACTTCTTGGGATGCTTCTTGGATACATATAGGATTTGAAAATGCAGCTACCGCAGCAACAGGAGCAGAAGCTATGTATAAGACTTTGAAGAAAAAAGGCAGACTCAAAGATCCAGATAAGCCTGTTAAGTTTGTAGCTTTTGGCGGTGATGGTGCTACTTATGATATAGGTTTTCAGTTTTTAAGCGGAGCAGTTGAGCGAGGTCATGACTTTACATATGTCTGTCTTGACAATGAAGTCTATGCAAATACAGGCGGACAAAGAAGTAGCTCGACTCCAAGGGGATCAAGTACAACTACTACTCCAGCCGGCAAAGTGAGTTATGGAAATAAAAAATACAAAAAAGATATAGTCGCCATCATGGCTGCACATGGCGCACCTTATGTTGCTCAAGTTGCTCCAAATAAATGGAAAGATATGGTAAAAAAATATCAAAAAGCTCTAGCTACAGAGGGTCCTGTATTTATAAATGCGATGAGTGCTTGTACTACGGAGTGGAAATTTCCAGCTGATCAAACGATAGATGTAAGTGATTTGGGAACAGATTCACTTGTATTTCCTCTGTATGAGATAGAAAATGGCAGTAAATTAACTATCACATATAGACCAAAAAATATAGTACCTGTAAGGGATTATTTAGGAGTTCAAGGAAGATTTAAACATCTGTTTAAAAAAGAGAACGAGCATATCATAACTCAAATGCAAAAAGATGTAGATAAGAGATGGGAGATGCTTCAAAGAAGAGAAGAGGCAGGAGTCTAAAACCGTAGGCTTTTTGTTTTTAAAATTTGCAAGACCATTTTTTAGTGGTCTTGCAATATATAATAGATCCTATCAACACAATTCTTGTATTAAACTTATCATCTCTTTTGGTGAGCTTACTATGTATTTTGCACCATTTTGCCTAAGCTCTTTTTCATCTCTAAAACCCCATAAAACCCCTATAGAATTTTCGATATTTGCTCTTTTGGCAGTTATCATATCTATATCCGTATCACCTACATACACAGACTCTTTTGCCTCTACATGTAGAGTTTGAAATATATCGTAAACTCCATCGGGTGCAGGTTTTTTTGGTATATTTTCTCGTATTCCAAAAACTACTTCAAAATCCCATTTTCTTAAGTATTTGATGGCACACAGTTTTGTAAAGCTATCTGGTTTGTTAGATAAGATTGCTAGTTTGCAACCCCTTTTCTTTAAAAATGTCAATAATTTTCCTATGCCTTCATACAGTTTGGTATTTTTATCATACTGCTTGGCATAAACTTTTTCAAAAAGTTCTAGGGCTTCTTTTATGCTCTTTTGGTTTTCATTTGGCAGTACATCTTTTATGAGTTGAAGTGCACCTTTGCCTACAAGATGTCTAAATTTTTCCAATTCAATAGGCTCTTTTTTATACTCTTTTAAGACATGGTTGACACTTATAGCTATATCTTCTAGTGTGTCAAGCAGTGTTCCGTCAAGGTCAAATATAACTGCTTTTACACTCATATCGCCATCCTCACAGCCTCTTTTGCATGAATCAAAGTTGTGTCATAAACCTTGAAATCTATATCATCTTGAGAGATTAGCATACCGATCTCAGTACATCCTAATATGACGCCCTCTATCTCTTTACTCTTGTTTATGATTTGCACAAAATCCTCTCTTGATTTTTTGAGTGTTTTGCCCAAACAGAGTTCATCATAGATAACTTTATGGACAATTTGCATATCTTGCTCATTTGGCACAACAACATCTATCCCGTTTTCTATCAATTTATCTTTATAAAAACTCTCTTGCATAGTGAATTTTGTACCTAAAAGAAGTACTTTTTTAACCCCATCTTTATTTATCTCTTTTGCAGTAGCTTCGGCAATATGTAAAAAAGGTATCTCTACATGTAGAGATATTTTTGGTAAAAGTTTGTGCATGGTATTTGTGCAAATTACTATAAAATCAGCACCTGCATTTTGCAGACTTTTAGAAGCTTCTATCAAGATGTCTGTAGCTTCATCCCACCTGTTTTGGTGTTGGAGTCTCTCTATCTCTTCAAAATTTACAGTTAGTAAAACAGATTTTGCATTGTTTTGTGCACCTAAGAGTTCATTTGTATATTCATTTATGATTTTATAGTAAGTAGCACTACTCTCCCAACTCATACCACCCAACAGACCTATAGTTTTCATAATTCATAACCTTTTTTTGTAATTATACCCAAATTCATAAGTACCTAACCAGAAGTAACACCAATTAATCACGGTAATTCAACTTTAAAATTTCATCAAGGAGAGTTTGATTTTTTCCTGCGGATCGGTTGCAAAATTATTAAAAATGCAAAACTCGCTTTGCTCAAACAGTTGCATTTTTGCCTTTGGCACATAATTTAGCAACCTAAAAATCAAAATCCTTTCTTCAATATTAAAGTTGAATTACCATGCCAATTAATAGAAACTAGGAAAGGTTGCATATATGAGGCAAAAACTAGCAGATGTACTTATTGTACCTCAAGAGTTTTTAACGACATAGATGTGACCTTTCCTAGTTTCCCTACGGGCAAAAAGATA
>JALUMZ010000016.1 GCA_027055635.1 Campylobacteraceae bacterium | reverse complement strand
GTATAATAAATACCTAAGTAAAAGTAATGTCGATTTTGGTGCTACTTTTAGTTAGATGCTTAAAAAACAAATTAATACAGCGGAAGTGAAGTATGGATAAAATATTAGATGAATTAAATGAAAACCAAAAAGAAGCAGCTTGTCATATAGACGGTCCTTTGCTTATACTTGCAGGTGCGGGAAGTGGAAAAACAAAAACTATAACTTCAAGAGTTGCTTATCTTATATCATTGGGTATTGATCCTGCAAATATCTTAACTTTAACTTTCACAAATAAAGCTGCAAACGAGATGAGAGACAGAGCCCTTAGCTTACTAGAAGATGTTAGGTATCCTCCACTTCTTTGTACATTTCATAAATTTGGTTTGCTTTTTCTGAAATTTCACATCAATAAATTAGGCAGAAACAATGGTTTTGTGGTTATAGATACTGATGATAAAAAAAGAATTATAAAAAGTTTTGGTGGAGATGTGCCCATATCTTTGGTTGCTAGTGAAATATCTAGATATAAAAATTCGCTTATAGATCCGCAAGAAGTTTATGCGAAAGCTGAAAAGAAAGAGTACAAGGCAATAGCCAAACTTTATGAGCAGTATGAAAATTATATAGCCAGCAATAATTTAGTGGATTTTGATGATCTTTTAGTGTTGACATATAAAATACTTGAGCTAGATAGCAATCTTTGCAAAGAGACAAGCCAAAGGTATAAGTATATAATGGTAGATGAGTACCAAGATACGAATGAACTACAATATAGACTTTTAAGAAAACTTTGCTATACACATGATAATCTTTGTGTAGTTGGTGATGATGATCAAAGCATCTATGGGTGGCGGGGTGCAAATATCAAAAATATTTTAGAATTTCATAACTCTTTTGATGATGTAAAAATCACAAAACTAGAGAAAAATTATAGATCAACAAACCAGATACTACGAGCAGCAAACGATCTTATCGAACACAATAGAGAGAGGATAGGGAAAAACCTCACAAGTGTTTTTGGTGACGGTAAAGAGATAGATTTTATAACATCTGGTGATGAGAGTCAAGAATCACAAGCAATAGCAAGAAAAATAAAAAAGTTGATACATAGTGGGGTGGATCCCAAAAATATAGCGGTACTATATAGGATAAATGCTTTAAGCCGTTCTTTGGAAGAGGGGTTAAACAAAGAGGGTATATCTTACAACATGGTTGGAGGAGTTAAGTTTTATGAAAGAGCGGAGATAAAAGACCTCATAAGCTATCTAAGAATCATAGCTAATGTTCATGATGACTTCTCTATAAAAAGGATAATCAACAAACCAAAAAGAGGGCTTGGAAGTGTTACGGTTGAAAAGTTTCTTAAGCTAGCTTATGAAAATAAGATGTCCATTTATGAGTATATAACTACGCATACAGATGAGGTAAAAAAGATAACAAGCAAAAAAAGTTTTGCAGCACTAGAAAAGTTCATAAATGATATACAAAGGCTCAAAGAGATAAACCAAAATAGCTCTTATGATTTTATATATGAGTTAGAAGATGCATTTAAGATAAGAGAGTACTACTCATCTATGCCCGATTCGCTTGATAGAGTCTCAAATATAGATGAGTTTTATGGACTCTATAGAGATTTTGTTAAGCAAAATATGGATGCAAGTGTAGATGATTTTTTAAATGACTTAGCACTCCAGAGTGATCAAGACCAGATAGATAATGAACATATATCGATCATGAGTGTGCATGCAAGTAAAGGACTCGAATTTGAGTATCTTTTTGTGATAGGTATGGAAGAGGGCTTTTTCCCGCTTATTGGTGATGGGAGTGATATAGAAGAGGAGAGAAGACTAGGGTATGTAGCCATAACTAGAGCTAAAAGAGAGCTGACTCTTAGTAGTGTAGGGAGTAGATTTTACAAGGGTAGAAGAGCAGAACTTAAGAAGAGTAGATTTTTAAAGGAGAGTGGGGTTTGTAAAGGAAGTTTGATACTTGAAAAGACAACCTCTTTTAAAAAAGGTGATTTGGTTAAACATAAAATCTTTGGAATAGGAAGAGTCTTTGAGATCAGCAAAGTCAAAAGAGAGTTTAAATTAAAGATAAATTTTAGTGGCACAAAAAGAGATATATTGGCTTCATTTGTAGAGAAGATATGAATAAACTTTTTGTGGCATATAAACCCAAAGGGGTCTCTTCAAACTTTTTTTTAAGAGGTATCAAGCGAAGATACGGTGTAAAAAAAGCTGGATTTTCAGGCACGCTTGATCCTTTTGCAACAGGAGTTTTAATAGTTGCTTTTGGGCAATATACAAAGCTTTTTAGATTTCTAAAAAAGACTCCAAAGAGATATAGAGCTACTTTATGGATAGGAGCTTACAGCCCCACGCTTGATACCGAGAAGATAGAGAGCGTGAAATCACTCGCACCATTTTCAAAGCAATCCATAGAGATAGTTGCAAAGAGCTTTTTGGGCGAAATTGAATATCTACCGCCAAAATACAGTGCAAAAAGAGTTGACGGCAGAAGAGCTTATGATCTAGCAAGAGATGGGGTGGAGTTTGAACTCAAAAAGATAAAGAGTACCATCTATGACTTTGAGATTCTTCACTATTTTCATCCGTTTTTGACTTTTGAGATAAGCATAAGTGAGGGTGGATATATAAGAAGTATAGGCTATATGTTTGCTAAAAAATTAGGATTTGATGGAGCGCTGAGCTCGCTCGAGAGGTTGAGTGAAGGAGACTTCAAGTTTGAAGATGAAAAAAAACTAAATCCTTTGGATTTTCTACCTATTAGTGAAAATAGATATTTAGGCGATATAGAAGATATAGAGCTTGGAAGAAAGTTAGATAAAAATATGTTTGAAAATCAGAAAAACGGTATCTATAAATTTGTAAATAAAAAATATTTAGCTCTCATAGAGATAAGAGATGATGAGGTAAAGTATCTGTTAAATAAGGTAAAATTGTGTTAATACTATCGAGAAAATTAGGCGAATCCGTACTTTTGGATGATAAAATAACTATAACGGTTATAGAGGTTTCAAAGGGTGTTGTGAAGTTGGGAATTGATGCTCCAAAAGAGATGTTGATACTAAGGAAAGAGCTAGAAGAGGTTGTTAAAGATACAAATATAAAAGCCGCAAAAAATGTAGATATAGCTCAACTTAGCCAATTGAGCTTAAAATTAAAAAAATGAAACAAAAAGCTTATGCAAAAGTCAATATTTTTTTAAAGATAGTCGGCATAAGAGGCGATTATCACGAGATAAAATCAAGATTTGTTTTAGTCAAAAATCTTTTTGATGAACTTGAATTGGTACCAAAGAGGACAAAACAAGAGTTTGAACTGTATGGTGATTTTGGCTGTGAACTCAAAAGCAATACAATTTACAAAGCTTATGAAGCCTTTAAAAAGGCAAGTTTTCAAAAAGAGCTTGTTGGGTTATTTGAAAAATATGCTCTACATGTAGAGAAAAATATCCCATCATTTGCAGGACTTGGCGGTGGCAGTAGTGACGCGGCAACCTTTATGCTTATGGTCAATGAGAGGGCAAATCTAAATTTAACAGACAATGAACTTGCAAAAATAGGTATAAATGTGGGGGCAGATGTTCCATTTTTTATTTTTGGATATGAGAGTGCAAATGTTAGCGGCATAGGAGAAATTGTAGAAAAATTTGATGAGCAAACTCTACATGTAGAGATCATCACTCCGGATATAAAATGCGATACAGGTAAAATATACAGAGCATTTAGAGAAGATTATAAGATAGATAAAGAATTAGCACTAAGTATGTCAAATCTTAAAAGTGAAGACTTACTGGAAAATTACAATGATATGGAGCTAAATGATCTATTGGCTCCAGCCTTAAAAATAGATAAAAATTTAGAAAAATATAGAAATAAAAATTGGTTTTTAAGCGGAAGTGGCAGTAGTTTCTTTAAGATTATTGACAAAAAAACATAACTATAATATAATTATATAAAAGGAGTTAATATGCAAGTTTCTCTTGTTGATATTGGGACTAGCAAAGGTATAAGAATTCCAGCTAGTATATTAAAGATGTTTAATAAGCCAAACTCTTTTGAACTACATGTTGAGGATAATAAGATAATTTTAGATATACCAAGTAATCCTAGAAGTGGATGGGAAAAGAAGTTTGAGAAAGCTGATGAACTTTTGATAAACGATAGCATAGATATGAAAGATTGGGATGAATTATAATCAATATCAAGTAGTATTGGTTAATCTTAATCCAACCGTGGGTAATGAGATACAAAAAACCAGACCATGTCTCATAATTTCCCCAAAAGAGATGAATTATAGCAATCTTATAGTGGCTCCTATGACTTCAAAATATAGGGATTATCCAACTAGAGTGAAATTGAAAAGAGATAGTTTTGTGGTGTTGGATCAGATAAGGACAATATCTTCACGCAGAGTAATAAAAGAAATGGATATAAAATTGAGTAAAAAAAATATAGATGAGATAAAAAATATCATAAAAATAATGTTGGTAGATTGATATGGGTGAAACAGTAGCAAGAAATAAAAAAGCATTTCATGATTATGAGATTTTGGAGAAGTTTGAAGCGGGAATTGAGTTAAAGGGTAGTGAAGTCAAGGCTATACGGGCAGGTAG
>JALUMZ010000015.1 GCA_027055635.1 Campylobacteraceae bacterium | reverse complement strand
TGTGGTTCCTAAAAGTGTTATATTGTGATTTGGTATATTTTTTTCAATATCAATCACACCCTCTCCAAGATTAAGGGCGCTGAGATAAGAAAATCTTTTGCTGTATGCCATAGCTCTTTTGAAATTGAATAATTCTAAATTCTTATCTTCTAGGAGTTTTTTTATTTTATCTGATGAGGCCGATATCACACTAAAAATTGCATCTACTTTTCCATTTGTAAGTGCACTTTGGGGATCTGTTTTGCCCAAATCAACAAATATTGTATTTTTTGCATCGATACTATTTTCCCTCAACAAAACAAGTGCCAAAGCTCTCGTGCCGCTACCTATCTCGCCAATGTAGAGTTTTTTACCTTTTAGCTGATAGAGATATTTAAAATTATCACTTTTTCTGTAAAATATCCAAAGAGGTTCAAAATAGATACTACAAAGAGATACTAAATCTCTTGTACTCTTTTTTGTTGCAACTCCACCTTGGACAAAAGATACATCTACTTCACCCTTTTGGAGCATAGACAGAGCTTCAACCGACCCAGCTGTTGGAATAATTTGGAGGTCAAATTTATCTTTTTTTAGAAGTTCATGATATTTGGTGGCAAAATGATAATACGATCCATCTGCTTTTCCTGTTGCTATTTTTAGTGTTTTTGGAGGCGCAGGACTGATATATTGATAAGAAAATAGGGTTACTATGGATACAATCAGTACGATAGGAAATGCAATTTTACACCAGTCACAATTCATCATCTACCTCTTTTAGCATAGAATTTTATTTTAAATTCTTGAAATCTATTTTGGATTATTGCTTCTCTCATCTCTCTCATAAGAGTTAAATAGTAGTGCAAATTATGCAAAGATGCCAAACGAAAATATGTCAGTTCTCTAGCTCTGAAGAGATGGTTTATATAGCCTCTGCTGTAGTTTTTACATGTATAGCATTTACACTCACTATCTATGGGTTCATTATCCAATACATATCTTGCTGATTTTATATTTACTCTTCCAAAGGAGGTAAAGAGTGTGCCATTTCTTGCATTTCTTGTTGGCATCACACAATCAAACATATCCACACCTCTTTGTACATTTTCTACTAAATCCTCGGGAGTTCCAACTCCCATCAAGTATCTAGGTTTATTTTTTGGCATAAATGGTGTTGTGTATTCAACTGTTTCATACATCTGCTCACTTGCCTCACCCACACTAAGCCCTCCTATGGCAAAGCCATCATAATCTTCTAATGAACAGAGTTCGTTTGCAGATATTTTTCTAAACTCTTTATCTACTCCGCCTTGTATAATAGCAAAGATATTTTGATTGACTCCTATACCTTTTTCTCTTTGGCTGATATGATACTTAATCGCCTCTTTTGCCCACGCTGTTGTTCTTTTGATGGAGAGTGCTATTCTCTCTTTGTGAGCAGGGAGAGCCACTAAATCATCTAATATCATCATAATATCAGAGTTAAGATTATAGCCGATATCTAAAACACTTTTAGGAGTAAAATAGTGCATAGATCCATCTATATGAGACTTAAATCTTATACCCTGTTCATCTGGTTTTGAGTTAGAACTTAGGCTAAATGCTTGAAATCCACCACTATCGGTTAGAAAACTATTTGGAAATTTACTAAATCCATGAAGTCCTCCAAAATGCTTGATAGTTTTATCTCCCGGCCGAAGATATAAATGATAGGTGTTTCCAAGTATGATTTGAGCCTTTAAAATCTCTACCATATCTTTTGCATCAAGACTCTTGACACTTCCTACTGTTCCTACCGGCATAAAAACAGGCGTTTGTATAGTGCTATGTGCTGTCCTTATGGTACATGCTCTGGCATTTTGGTCTGTATTATCTATTTGAAATGTCATATTCGGTATAATATCCTTAATTATAGACTTTTAAAAGGTCTAGCGGAGTACAAATGAAAAAAATTCTTATACTTGCTGATGGTATTTTAGCGAAATATTTTTTAGAAAGAGTTATATCTTCACAAGATGGTGAAAATCAATACAGTGTTATTGCATACAGAGAGATTTCAACACCTGATATAAAACCTGAAAATTTTAAATTTTATGATTTTGACCCGACAAGTTATGACAAGCTCTCATTGGTTTTAAATGATGAATTTTACCAAGTTATGATTATAGTATCAAATAAGATAGATGCCCTCTCATCATATAAAAATATTAGAAAATTAAACAAAGAGATTCAGATTGTTATGCTTGATAGATGGGGTTTAAAATTTGATGATATAAGGATATATCTACTTGACTCTCGTGAAGTATTGGCTTCTCGTTTTTTAGATTATCTCCCTGATATGCCAGTTATTGCCCAAAATGTTGGCATGGGAAAAGGTGAAATTATGGAAATTAGAATTCCATCAGGGAGTTCTTATGCATATAGGCATCTTGGAAGCATCATACAAAGAAAATGGAGAATAGCAGCAATTTATAGAGCAAACCAATTAATGTTGCCAAGAGATTCATTGATGATTCAACCAAGTGATGTTATGTTGAGTGTTGGAGATCCAAATGTTCTTAGGAGTGTATATAAAAGTGTAAAAGTTGAGATAGGACAATTTCCACACCCTTTTGGACAGATAATTTACTGTTTGGTAGATATGCTTCATATAAGTGAAAATGATATAGAAATCATGATTAATGATGCCATGCTGTTACACTCTAAGATAAACTCCAAAAAATTATACATAAAAATTATAAACCCCACCTGCTCTAAATTATTTGAAAAAATAAAAGGGTACGAGGGAAAATATATAAATGTTCAGATAGACTACTATAATACTAAAGCTAGCAAAGTTATACAAGATGATGTGAAAAATATAGATATAGGGTTAATTGTCGTTGGAAAAGATTTCTTTGCAAGATACACAAAGATACTATTTGAGTTAAGAAAACCGATATTCAAGATAGGGGTATGGGGTTTTGCAGATCTAAATGAGGCTGTTATTTTAAGTAGTAATAGTGAAAATATAGAAAAAGAGTCATCAGTGATATTTGATCTCTCTTCCTTGCTTGATTTAAAAATTAAACTATACGATTTTAATCCAAAAAATATAGAATCACAAGATAAAATTAGTGAACATTTTAAGAATCTATCAAAAATTTTTAATAAAGATGTAGAAATTATTGATTCAAAAACAAACCCCCTCATAAGGTTAAGACATAAAAAAGATATTTTACAATTTGTTCCATTTAGCAAGAAAGTAGAAAAAGCAAATATATTTTCAATTTTTTCAACAGATATGGAAAAATTATATTTTAAACTTTCACAAAGTTATCAAGTTTTTATCCCTGTTACTGCAAATGAATAGGTATCCTTAAGTCAAGAGATTGTAAAATAGATTCTTTATAAGGTCTTAGAGGCAGTGTAAAACCAAACAAGACTCATTAAAAGGAAAAGAGAGAATAGATGAAAAAAAAGAGAGTGTTAATTGTAGATGATTCTAAGGTTCTAAATAAGGCGATAAGCAAAAAACTTATAAAGTTTGGTTATATTTGTGAATCTTCACTAACACTAGAAGATAGCTTACATAAACTAAAAATAGAAGATTTTGATTATATAGTATTGGATTTAAACCTTCCAGATTCATTTGGAGAAGAGTTAGTTGATACCATTAAACAACATAGTAAAGCAAAAATAATTGTCTTAACTATTGAGACAGATACAACTCTTAGAGAAGCCCTTTTCAGCAAGGGTATTTTTGATTTTATAGTAAAAAACAAACATTTACTTGTATCTATTGAAAATCTACATAATTCAATCAAATCTATGCAAAATAACAAAAACAATACAATTTTAACGATCGATGATTCAAGGTTCATTCGCCAAAAAATAGAAAAAATACTAAAAGTAAGAGACTATAATATCTTGGTTGCGGCAGATGCAAAAGAGGGCTTAAGAATTTTAGAAGAAAATAACATAAATACAATTATATTAGATATGGAGCTTCCGGATATCAGTGGTTTGGATTTTTTAAGAGATATAAAGAGTCAAGATAAGTACAAATCCATTCCTGTGATAATACTCTCAGGAAGCAATGATGCAGAGTTGATTCGTGACTCTTTGAAACTTGGCGCCCTAGACTTTATACATAAACCATTTAATACTGAAGAATTTGTTTTAAAGGCAGACAGGGCAATTGTATCTGAAAACACAAGAAAAGAGCTAGAGGAGATGAGGTTTTCACTAGAAAAAAAAGTTAAATCCGAAATAAGTAAAAGCAAAGAAAAAGATAGATTGATGCACATTCAAGCCAGAAATGCCCAGATGGGCGAGATGATAAATATGATAGCTCATCAGTGGAGACAACCACTCTCAGCCATTAGTGCTACAAGTTCTGAGATAGAGATAAGATCAAGATTGCATAAATTAGATGAAAAAAAAGCAATAGATTTAGCAGAAAAGATATCTGATTATTCACAGCATCTCAGTTCAACGATAGATGATTTTAGAAATTTTTTCAAAGAGAGTAAGGAGAAAAAAGATACAAACTTTGATGATATAGTGCGAAGTGTAAAAAATATAATTGAGATGTCTCTGATAGAGAAAAAAATAGAGTTAATTGAAAATCTAAACTGCTCCGATACATTTAAATCATACCCTAGTGAAATA
>JALUMZ010000014.1 GCA_027055635.1 Campylobacteraceae bacterium | reverse complement strand
AAAACCCCTTTGTACTTGCAAGTAGAAGAGATTTTAAGCGAGCTATTACTCAAAGAGCCTTATAGTTTAGGCGAAAAACTTCCAAATGAGTTAGAGATTTCCCAAAAATTGGATGTCAGCAGAAATACAGTACGAAAGGCTATGTATGGACTGATAAATAAAAATCTGATAATCAGAAAAAAGAACAGAGGAACTTTTAAAAACAGAGACGACAGTCGCATAAAAACTACACTGAACAATTGGTATAGTTTTAATGAAGACATGAAAAAGCAAAATAGAAACTTTAAACTTTTTGAGCATAAAGTCTCTATATGTAAACCCGAGTTAAATGTATATAAGAAACTCCACTTAAAACCAAATAGAAAGATTATAAGACTTTTGAGAGTCAAAGGCTATTTAGAGCCAGAACTTTATGTAGAGAGTTTTTTTCACCCTGATTTAAATCTCTGCTTGGAAGATTTCAAAGATGGAGATATACTTCAACTCTACCAGTTTCTAGAGGAAAAATTAAAGATAAAGATAGTTTTTTCACAAGAAGAGATTTCGGCATCAATGCCCTCAGACGAGATAGAAGAACATTTAGCGGTAAATGACAAAAATACCCCAATTTTAATAAGAAAGATGTTGATTCATGATGAAGATGGAGCAAAGATAGCCTACAGTATAGGATATTACCTTTCAAATAGGTTTGTGTTTAATTTAAATATAAGTAGGTAAATATGAGTGAATTAGGTATAAGAAAAGAGATAATAGCGACATGTTTAAAGATGGAAGAGTTAGGGATAAATCAAGGAACATCAGGCAATATAAGCCATAGGTTTAAAGATGGAATTCTTATAACTCCCAGCGGTATATCATATGATTTACTCAAACCCAAAGATATAGTTTTTGTTCCATTTAGTTCAAAAGAGGATTATATAGGCGAATATCCGCCATCTAGCGAGCTTGATTTTCACTTTGATATCTTAAAAGAAAAACCTGAGATAAATTGTGTACTTCATAACCACTCTACATACGCAACATCTATGGCGATATGCAGGATGGATATACCTGCCCACCACTATATGGTCGGAGTCGGCGGAGGAAAAAAGATACCATGTGCAGAATATGCTACATTTGGAACAAGTGAACTTTCGCAAAATATCATAAAAGCACTAGATGGCTACAATGCCTGTTTGCTTGCAAATCATGGTGTCGTCACAACTGCAATCACTCTCAAAAAAGCGCTAAATATCGCCATAGAAGTTGAAAATCTAGCAAAGCAATACATAATGGCAAAACAGATAGGTGAGCCTGTTATCCTTAGCGATAAGGAGATGGATAAGATTTTGGAAAAATTCAAATCTTATGGTATGAAAAAGTAATCATATTTGCTATAATATCAATAAAAAAGGTGTATTGATGGAAAAGAAGTATGATATAAAAAAAGAGTTAGACGAGTTGATAAAAATAAGAACGGAATTTTACGATTTTTTAGATGAAAATATTCCAAAAGACAAGATAGGTGCTACTTATGATTTCTCAAGTAACCCAACTCTAGATGCAAAAAGCGTATATAACCATTTTCATAAATTAGACTATCAAGCTAGAAAGCTAAGAGGATTTTTAGTGAAGGCTTATGACTTAAAAGCCCAGTAATGTCAAAGATTATTATAAAAAAAGAGAATTATTTTCATAATTTAGAACTTTTGTCTCAAAAAGCAGGTGGTAAAGAGAAGCTGATGGCCGTCATAAAAGACAATGCCTATGGTCACGGTTTAGAGTTAATGGCGCAATTAGCAAGTGAGTTTGGCATAACAAAAGCCGCAGTTAAAACTCTCGATGAAGCTCTACATGTAGAGCAGTTGTTTAAAGAAGTTTTGATACTAGCAGATCACCCGCCCACTGAACTTTATAGCCCAAATATCTCTTTTGCAGTCCACTCTTTTGAGTTTTTAAAGAAGTTTCCCAAAAAATCAAATATACATCTCAATATCGATACCGGCATGCATAGAAACGGTGTGCAAATGAGTGAGTTAGAAGATGTGCTGACATATATAAAAGAGAACTCTTTGAATTTAAAGGGTATCTTTACACACTTTAGAAGTGCAGATGATTTTAATGGTGAGCTTTTTTGGCAGCAAGAAAATTGGAAAAAAGCTAAAGATGAGTCCCTTATGATTTTAAAAGAATTAGAGATGAAAAGACCGTTTTTTCACTCTTGTAACTCTTCGGCACTCCTTAGAAGCAAAGATGGCATAGAAGATGACTTTGCAAGATGTGGTATAGCGACTTATGGATATACTCACATAGATAAAAATATAGCAACTTATGATCTGTTGCCCGTAATGAGCCTGTATGCAAATAGATTAAGCACGAGAGTCCTAAAAAAAGGAAAAAAAGTCGGATATGGCGGTGTATATATGGCTAGAGAGGATAAAATCATATCGACTTATGATATAGGTTACGGTGACGGTTTTTTCAGATATGACGGATTGGGAGATTTGAGCATAGCAAATGGACAAAAGATACGAGGCAGAGTATCGATGGATAGCTTATGCGTAGAGGGCGATAGAGAGGAGATATGCCTCTTTGACGATGTCACTAAGCTCTCAATATATTTCAATACTATAACTTATGAGATTTTGACCAAATTGATGCCTTGGATAAAAAGAGAGGCGGTATAAAACCTATCTAATAGTATGCCGCAGCTACTAATGAAAGTATGAGAGTTAGCCAAAGTGTCGGTATAAATCTATACTTATAACTTACATTTTTCAATCCCATAAAGTAGTCGATGACAAGTTGACCTTTTATAAAAGTGGTAACTAATAAAACACCTACTAGAAGTGTGTTTATCAGCTCTAATTTTCCAAGCAAATATGCAAATATCGTAAAAAATATTAAAATTATCCAAACTATTTCAACTTTTTTGTTTATCATTTTATACCTCATCTGATGATATAGACAAGTGGAAAAAGCACAATCCACAATAAATCTACAAGATGCCAATACACCGCACCCGTTTCAAGACCTCTGTGATCCTCTTTGCTATAGCCATCTTTTTTTGTTTTTTTAAATATATTAAAGAGTATAACCGTCCCAAGCGTTACATGCATAAAGTGAAACATGGTAAGCAAAAGATAAAACATAAAAAACTTATTTGTACTAAGAGTGATGCCTTGCCCAAATATATCCGAAAACTCTAAAAGTTTGTTTACTAAAAACATACCACCAAAAGCTATGGCTGCTAATAGCCATTTTGAAGCTATTTGATTGGCTTTTTGAAGACTAAAATTTGAAGATTTTATAACATGAACAGCTTTTACGATGAAGTAACTGCTTGTTATAAGTATGAGTGTGTCTATGAAACCTGAAGTTTTATTGATTATCAGCTGAGAATTGTTAAATGTCAAAACATCGGCTCTTCTTGAAAAGGCATAGCCCACAAAGAGTAGTCCAAAGGTTATTAGTTCAACATATATGACAATCCAGATAGCAAAATCACCGGGAGGATATGGCTCTCTTGAGACCTGGTTACTTTGCAAGTTGGCTTCCTCCAAAGTGCAAAGACACAAGCTTTTCAAGTACCTCCAGCACATCTTGTTCGTCGCTCAAAGATTCTACTACCGAGTGCATACAAGCTTGATACGGATCAAAGCCTTTGACTATCAATTTTCCTGCATATACCAAAAGTCTAGTCGATACTGCTTCTTGGATTTCATTGTCATCAAGTCTGCGAATCTCTCCTGCTATACTCACTAACTTTTGAGCAACTTCCTCGTTTACTCCGCTCTCTTTTATGATAACTTTTTTTTCGATATCAGGTTCTGGATAGTTGAAACTAAGAGATATAAACCTCTGTTTAGTGCTTGGTTTCATGCCTTTGAGTACATTTTGGTAGCCTGGATTGTAAGAGACAACCAGCATAAAATCAGGATGTGCCACTATCGTTTCGCCAGTTCTGTCTATCGGCAAAACTCGACGATAATCAGCCAAAGAGTGTAAGATAACAGTAGTATCTTTTCTTGCTTCAATAATCTCATCAAGATAGCAAATACCACCATTTCGCACAGCTTTTGTCAATGGACCATCTTGCCAATATGTTCCATTTTCGTCTATCAAGTGACGCCCAACCAAATCTGCCGCGCTCAAATCATCGTGACAAACTACTGTATAGACATCTCTTTTGAGTTCTTCACCCATAGCTTCTATAAATCTAGTTTTTCCACACCCTGTAGGTCCTTTTATCAAGATAGGTAGGTTCATACTAGCTGCTGCCTTAAAAAGTTCAACCTCGTTTGATTGTGGCAAATAGTAAGTTTTTGACATATTTTTTCCTTATTTCGTTAAATTCATATAGATTTGCGTTAAAACCTTTGGCAATCTCTTTGCATCACGGATAACAGCATAAGAGTTCCTTCCAAAAAGATACGGCAGATACTCTCTAGCCTCAACATCAATAGTTATGCAATACGGAACTATACCCTTTTGCTTTACTTCCTCTATCGCTTTTTTAGTGTCTTCTATGCCATATCGTCCGTCATATCTATCTGTGTCATTTGGTTTTCCATCACTCAGTATCAAAAGCAGTCTGTTTTGGCTATGTTGTTTTTGTAAAACCCTTGAACTCTCTCTTATAGCAGCGCCCAAACGAGTATAGAATCCTGGTTTCATCACATCAATTCGTCCACGAACCAAATCACTGTATCTC
>JALUMZ010000013.1 GCA_027055635.1 Campylobacteraceae bacterium | reverse complement strand
TAAATCTTGCAAATGGAGATATTTTCTATAAAAATCAAGATCTGTTTCAAAAAGCAAATATAAAAACTTTGCATTTTGAAGATGTCAAAAAAAACAGTCTCTCAACAATAGGTATTTTTGAGAGGTCCTACTCTTCAAAAAATCTTTTGGATAAGTTTAGAAATCAAAAGGTCAAGTTTAGGTCACCCGGTGCATTTGCTCTATCTCTTGCTTATGCACACGAGGTTAATTTTGTAGCCTTTGAAGGCAAGATGAGAGTGTATGATATAGAAGCAGGGCTTTTTATGTGTGAAGATTTATCGAACTTTATTTCTAAAGAGATTTTGTTTATAAGTAAAGATAAGGAATTTTTTGATAAAATGTCTCAATTATTACGAGAGGGAGAAAAAATATGAAATTTGGTGAATTTTTTGATAATTTCCGAAAAAAACAACCCTCCCCGAGTGAAGCTCCAAATCATTGGGTAAAATGTAAAAATTGTCAATCTCTTATGTACTATAAAGAGGTAGAAAATCAACAAAATGTATGCCCAAAATGTGGATTTCATCTGAGAATAGATGTAGAAACAAGGATAAAACAGCTAAGTGATGAGAATAGTTTTGTAGAGTTTGATAAAAATCTAGCCCCGGTTGACCCATTGAAATTTGTAGATAAAAAATCTTATAAAAAAAGAATACAAGATGGAGAAAAAAAGACAGCTAGAACTTCATCCGTAATTTCAGGAGAGTGCAAAATCGATGGTGTTAATACACAATTGATTGTATTTGATTTTAGCTTTATGGGTGGTAGTTTGGGTTCAGTTGAGGGCGAAAAGATAGTAAGAGCTGTTAAGAGAGCTATTTTTAATGAGCAGGGATTGGTTATCGTGAGTGCTAGCGGAGGAGCTAGAATGCAAGAGAGTACATTTTCACTTTTGCAGATGAGTAAAACTGCTGCTGCTCTAAAAGAGCTTTCAAATCACAAACTTCCATATATCTCTGTATTGACTGATCCTACGATGGGGGGAGTTAGTGCCTCTTTTGCTTGGCTTGGAGATATAATCATAGCTGAGCCGGGTGCTCTTATCGGTTTTGCAGGTCAAAGGGTTATCAAACAGACCATAGGAGCCCAGTTGCCAGAGGGTTTTCAAAGATCAGAATTTTTATTGGAGCATGGATTGATAGATATGATTGTAAAAAGAGATGAAATGAAGAAAACTATCGCTGATATGTTGAGATTTTTAAGAGATGATAAAGATAGTTTCAAATTAAAATTAAAGGAAGAGAGTAATTAAAATAAGCGTTCTTGTTATAGAGAAAAGTAAAAGTAAATCTATAGAAGAGTTGATAAGTGAATATCAAAAAATGATAAAGAGGTTTGCCGATATAGAGTGTAAGACAGTTTTCAACAAAAATATAGCGCAATCTCAGACAAAAGGTGAAAAAGAGGCAAAGATATCATACACTAAGGCGTACGAACCTTTTTTAAAAGGGTATAATATCTCTTTGGATGTAAGAGGTCAAAAGATTGATAGTTTTGAGTTTGCCAAGATTTTTGAAAAAAGTTCAAATATTAATTTTTTTATAGGCGGTGCATACGGGTTGGAAGATAAGTTTTTGGCTAAGATGGATAAGGTTATCAGTCTGAGTGATTTGACATACGCACATAAGATTGCAAAAGTGGTATTATTTGAGCAGATCTATAGAGGGCTTTGCATAAAAGCAAATCACCCTTATCATAAATAGATATGTTTTAGTAATATTATTATTAGGTGGAAATTAATGAGAAAAAATGAATTAAAATTTTTTGAAGATATGTTAATCGAAAGAAAAAAACAGATTTTAAAAAATATAGAAGAGTCGCTAAAAGGCATATCCTCACTAAAGCATAGTGATGTTGGAGATGAGGCAGATCATGCTTCAATCAGTACAGATAGGATGATTGAAGAGGCTATAAATCAACAATTAACAAAAGAATTACATGAGATAGAGTACTCTTTGGGTAAGATAAATGCAGGAACCTATGGAGTTTGTGAAATGTGTGAAGAGGATATAAGTTTTCAGAGGTTAAAAGTCAAGCCTCATGCAAAATATTGTATTGCATGTAGAGAGATTATAGAAAAGTCTGCAAGCAATAAATAAAGGCAAAGGTGGGTAAAAAGATGGGAATAAAACGATATGTATTGTTGTCAATCATATATATGTTGGCAGTTGGGCTTTATGTCTATAGTTTTAATGGAGATAATTATACTCTAAAAGTATATACTTTTTCTTTGACACTACCTGTTGCTGTGTGGATTATAGTGCCTGTTGTTTTACTGTTTGTTGCTTCAGTATCTCATCTCACATACTATAGTTTTAAAGATTTCTTCTATAGAAGATCTCTAAAAAAAGATCTAGATACCTATATAAAAGTTGCAAAAAAGATTATTTTAGGAGAAGAGAGCAGTCTAAAATTTAAGACAGAGCTTTTTGAATTGCCAAGTTTCATCACTAGAACACTTAGCTATGTAAAAAAAGCAAATCTTGAGGGTTTGGCGAACGAAGAGCTCAAAGAGTGTTACCGTCTCGTTGATAATATCAGAGATGGCAAGTATGAAGATTTGAAGAAATTTAAGCTTTCACAGACAAATGAACTTTTTATTATGAATGAAAAAAATAGACTCCTAGGTGAGCCTAAATATGCTTATACTATACTAAAAAATTGTGAAAATTTAGATAGTGATTTATGCAAAGAAGCTTATAGCAAACTCTTAGACATAGGAACATTTACTGAAATAAAAAAATACAATTTTCCTATAGATAAAAATATTTTTAGAAGAATGATGGAAAGATATCTCGATGAAGAAGATGAATTTGATATGGACATAGACTCTATAAAAGAGATGCTAGAGACTTTTAATGCAACAAGTGAAGACTATCTAGAGCTTGCACAGGAGATAAAAATCAAGCTGACACCAGATGAATTGATAGATGTTTTCAAGAAACTCTACAACGAGAAAGGGCATATAGCTGCAAATGCATACTTATACACACTTCTTGAATTAGAGATGATAGATAAAGTTAGAGATATTTTAGAAAATTCTGAAGAAGAAGATTTTTTGAAGTTTAAAACACTGCTTTTTTTAAGAGATCACGGCAAGAATATAGATACAATTAAATATCTTAGAGAATGTTAGATTTTGACAAAGGTATATATGTTTTAGCCCCACTTGCAGGTTATACAGATCTTCCATTTAGGTCTTTGGTGAAGAAATTTGGTGCTGATTTGACAATATCAGAGATGATTAGTGCCAATGCTCTTGTGTATAATTCCAAAAAGACTTATGAAATGCTAAGAAAATCTCCACTTGAGACTCCGTATATAGTGCAAATAGCAGGCTTTGAAACAGACTCAATCAGAAAAGCCGTAGAGATTTTAAACGGTATCGACGGGATAGATGGAATTGATCTAAATTGTGGTTGTCCTGTGCCAAAGGTAGTTGCACAATGTGCTGGCTCTGCTCTATTGCAGGATCTCTCTCAAGTCCAAAGAGTTATAGAGACTATAAAAAAATACTCCAAAAAAAGATATACAAGTGCAAAGATAAGACTAGGATTCAATGAAAAAATTCCAGATAAAATTGCAAAAGCATGTGAAAATGCCGGTGTTGACTTTATCAGTATCCACGGTCGCACAAGAGCCGGAAGATATAAGGCAAAAGTTGATTATGAGGCGATAGCTTGTGCAAAACAAGCAGTAAATATACCAGTTATTGCAAATGGCGATATAACAAGCATGGAAAAAGCAGATGAGGTAAAAAAGATAACAGGATGCAACTCTTTGATGATAGGCAGAGGTGCTATCGGAAACCCTTGGATATTTTATCAACTAAAAAATAGTCTTAAAGAGGTAAGCAAAGAGAAGATATGTGAGATAGTGCTAGAGCATTATGACAATATGCTCGATTTCTATGGCGCTAAAGGGGCATTTATATTTAGAAAACATCTACATACCTACTCAAAGGGTTTTCCTGAGGCGGCAGCCTTTAGAGACATGGTAAATAGGATAGAAGATACAGGAGAAATGCGTGAGGCTATAAATGGTTTTTTTGTTTAAAATGCTTTCACTATTTGCACTAGGCAATAGCTATTCACAAATATCTGATCATATTGAAGATACATATATGGTGTACACTTTTCCAAGCAAGCTATTACGGCAATAACAGATAAACTAATACCAAAAGCTTGAGAGGAGTGGAGAAAAAGACCTTTAAACACAATATATCCATTTGTCTATCTTGGCGACATACTGATCTGGCTACACTAATTCATACAAAGAATATTAAACAATTCTTTGCTAAAATTAAATATGAAGAGGTGAAATATGAGAAGCAGCAGATACACAAATATTTGTGTATCTTAGTATGCTATACTTTTACTTCTTCTCTTAAATTCTGTCTCAATAATTTAAACCATATTGGACTCTGTTGCCACTCAAGTTATTTGTATAGCTGTCTAACTGTGTCACAATCTTACTATTTCTACAAAATAATAGATTCGGAATTTTGACGACATACTAAATGAACTCTTTAAGTTTTATTGGTTTTGTATTATAAGAGAATTTATTACAGTCCCTCAACTTTTTTTCTCCCGACTTCGTCATTTTTTAAAAAGAAACACCTATATTAAGGGCTTTATCTAAAATCGAGGGCACTACATTTTATAAACTATTTCAATTTTTCAATAATAT
>JALUMZ010000012.1 GCA_027055635.1 Campylobacteraceae bacterium | reverse complement strand
TTTTCATAGCAAAAAAACTATCATTTGGATACAGGGCATTACCTGCAATGGAGATTCACACTCTTTTTTTAACTACCCGGGTATGAAAAATTTTGCAAAAAATTTTGATATCATCTATCATCCGCTTCTTTTGAGTGATTATAGTTTGGATTCTATCTTAAAAAGTACGCAAAGATTTGATTATTTGATTGTTGAGGGGTCTTTTACAAAGGTTAGAGACTATATTGATAGAGGCGGACACTCTTTTGAAGAGTTGATAGAGAATTTATCCAAGAGAGTAGAGTATATTATTTGTGCAGGATCTTGTGCAAGTTTTGGAGGGATTTTTGCTCAAAGAGACAAACAAAATATAACAGGAGCACTTTTTAGCGGTGGAGAAGAGGGTGGATACTGGGATAAAAATAAAAAAGTTATAAATATCCCGGGATGTCCGCTTCATCCAAAGTGGTTGGTAGATACTCTTTTTATGCTAAAAGATGGAAATACAGTACTGCTTGATGAGTATCTAAGACCAAAAGAGGAGTTTTCATATCTGGTACATCACGGATGTTTGAGAAATGAGTATTTTGAATGGAAAGTAGATACAAAAAATTTTGGAGAAAAAGAGGGTTGTCTATTTTACGAGCAAGGTTGCAGGGGTCCAATGACACATGCGAATTGTAATAAAATCTTGTGGAACGAAGTGAGTTCCAAAACCAGAGCAGGTTCACCATGTCTTGGATGTACGGAGCCTGATTTTCCAAGAGATAATGTATATGAAACAAAAACTCTCATGTCTTTGCCTTTAGCACCTTATGGTATAAGTAAAAGGGCATACTATACAGTTACAGGTATCGCTAAAAGCTTTAAAATAGAGAGATTAGAGAAAAAACTCATAGAGGGTTACAATGAAAATAACTAAAGAGATAATCGAGCGAATAGAAGGTGAAGCAACACTTGAACTAGAGTGGGAAAATCAAAGAATATCATATGCAAAAATAAAGTTTTTAAACTATAGAGCCATAGAGGATATCTTAAAAGATAAACATATGCTGGATTCTTTGATGATAACACCAAGGGTTTGCGGTATATGTTCACATTCGCATGTCACTGCTACTATAAATGCTATAGAAGATAGTTATAAAAACATAGGCATAGAGTTACAACTAACAGACAAAGCAAAATATATAAGAGAGCTTGTTTTAAATGCAGAGAAGATACAAAATCATATAAAATGGTTCTACTTTTTAATACTTCCGGAACTTTTTAAAATAAACAGAGGCAAATTTGCCGATACAGAACCTTTTAAAGATAGAGAGTGGTTTGAAGCGCAAAGTGCCATCGCAGATATTTTAAAGATGGGTTCTATATTTTCAGGACAATGGCCGCATGGTTCTTATCTGATGAGTGGTGGTGTAACCTGTGATCCTTTGCAAAGCGATATAACAAATGCTAAAAATTTTCTTTTAAGTGTGCAGGAATTTTGTGAAAATAGATTGTATGGCTGTGATATAGATGAGTTTTTACAGATAGAGTCTATGTCTGATTTGATGAATTTTGATTCAACTTTGGATACTGCCGTAACGATTATGAAAGAGCTGGAATTTAATGCTATAGGCAGAAGCTATGATAGGTTTATATCATTTGGAAATTATATGGATATCAACAAACCACTCAAAGCCATAAAAACTAGAGTTTTTAATGCAAATGTAAAATTTGCGAAAGAGAGTCTTGAAAATAGTTTTTTTGAAGATAAGAAAAAAGGATTTACCTACTCAAAAAGTGCAGTTTACAAAGATGATTTTTATGAAGTTGGACCATTGGCAAGACTTATGATAAATAAAGATCCTCTGATTAGAGATTGTCACAGGAGATGTTCGGATTCGGTTATATCAAGAATTACTGCAAGGGCAAAAGAGATTGCAATTTTGCTTAAAAGATCTGATTTTGTACTTAAAAATATAGATATCAAAGAAAAATCACTAAACATCCCAAAATTTTTACCAAAAAATATCACTTCTCAAGGCATAGGAGTAGTAGAAGCGGCACGAGGAACTCTGATACATAAAATTTTTGTAGAGGAGGGGAAAATCACAAAGTTTGATATTATTCCTCCAACTGTTTGGAATCTAGGAAATGGAAGTCCAAAAAAGCCTTCAATTGCACAAAAAGCAATCATAGGTTTGGACAGTATTGAAAAAGCAGATTTTGTTTTTAAAAGCTTTGATATCTGTTCAGTTTGTACCACCCAATAAAAAAGTTACATATTTATATTCAGTTAAAACTCTTATTTCTAATATTGTTACATTTTTACCCAATTCAATGAATTATTATTCATAGAATGAATATTCATTTTAATTTAAGAATAATTATGCTTTAATTGTATTAGTAAATAAATATTCATTTATCTATAGGTTGAACTAAATCTACTGATAATAAAAATAGGAGAGTTGAATGGAGCAAGAAAATTTGTACCAAAGTTTAAGCGACAGACTAGGTAAGCTTTCGAAGTTTCCAAGGATGAAAGATGATGGTAAATCAATCGCATCCTTACTAGAAGAGCATGGTTTCTCAAGAAGAGATTTTATGAAGTGGGCAGCCAGTATGACAGCACTACTTGCATTGCCGGCATCTTTCACACCATTAATGGCGAAGGCTGCCGAGTTGAGCGACAGACTTCCTGTTATTTGGTTACATATGGCAGAGTGTACAGGTTGTAGTGAGAGTCTGCTTAGAAGTGACGCACCAACGATAGACAGTCTTATATTTGATTATATATCGTTAGAGTACCACGAGACACTGATGGCAGCTGCTGGTTGGCAGGCAGAAGAGACACTTGAAAGCTCAATTAAAAAGTACAAGGGAAGATATGTTTTGATGGTTGAAGGTGGTATTCCTTCAGGAGAGAGTAGTTTTTATTTGACAGTCGGTCCAAAAGGGCAGACAGGAGAATCACATGCAAAAGAAGCAGCAGATAATGCATTAGCTATATTTGCTATTGGAACATGTTCAAGTTTTGGCGGTGTTCAGGCTGCTGCCCCAAATCCTACAAATGCTCAGCCCTTACATAAAGTTACACAAAAACCTGTCATAAATGTACCGGGTTGTCCACCAAGTGAAAAAAACATAGTAGGAAATGTTTTGCAATACATACTATTTGGCACACTTCCTGCACTTGATGCCTATAATCGTCCAAAATGGGCTTATGGCAAAAGGATTCATGACCAATGTGAGAGAAGAGGACATTTTGATGCCGGTGAATTTGTGCAAGAGTTTGGTGATGAGGGAGCAAAAAAGGGATATTGCCTTTATAAAGTTGGTTGTAAGGGCCCATATACATTTAATAATTGCTCAAGAGAGAGGTTTAATCAACACACTTCTTGGCCAGTTCAAGCAGGTCACGGTTGCATAGGTTGTAGTGAGCCGGATTTTTGGGATAAGATGGGTCCTTTTGAATCACCTCTTGCAGATAGACTGTATCATACTGTTTTTAGGGGTCTAGGTGCTGATGCAACAGCAGATAAAATTGGTGCAACAATACTAACAGTCACAGCACTCGGAATCGCAGCTCATGCGGCTATTTCTGTAATTAAAAAACCAAAGGAGTAGGTAAATGTCTAAAAGAATAGTGGTAGATCCAATAACAAGAATAGAGGGACATTTAAGAATAGAAGTGGTTGTTGATGATAACAATGTAGTAAAAGAAGCATATTCTTCATCAACGCTATGGAGAGGAATAGAGACCATATTAAAAGGAAGAGATCCAAGAGATGCTGGTTTTTTTACACAAAGGATTTGTGGGGTTTGTACATATTCTCACTATAGAGCAGGCATCATGGCGGTTGAAGATGCACTAGGCATAAATCCTCCTTTAAATGCTAAATTAGTAAGAAGCTTGATGAACATGGCACTCTACTTGCATGATCACCCTGTTCATTTTTATCATCTTCACGGACTTGATTGGGTAGATGTTGTTTCTGCTTTAAAAGCAGATCCTCATAAAGCTGCAGATGAAGCATTTAAATACAGTCCAAATCCTATAGCATGTGGAGCTGATGATTTGGTTGAAGCTCAAAAAAAGGTAGCGGCATTTGTTAAAAAAGGAAATCTAGGACCATTTGCAAATGCTTATTGGGGGCATAAGACTTATAAATTTACTCCCGAGCAAAACCTTATAGCACTTTCACACTATTTAAAAGCTCTTGAAATGCAGAGAATCGCTGCTCAAATGATGGCGATATTCGGAGGCAAGCAACCTCACCCTCAAAGTCTTACAGTCGGTGGAGTAACATGCATCATGGATCTCCAAGACCCTGCACGCCTTGGTGAGTTTTTAACAAAATTTAAAGAGATGGCAGATTTTGTAAATCGTGCTTATTATCCAGACCTTGTTATGGCAGGAAAAGCATATGCAGGTGAAGCTAGTGTAAATGCGGGCTTAGGAACAGCAAACCTCATGACATCCAAAGAGTTCTTGGTCAATGGCAGTGAATATTTGTTTGACAGCGGCATCATCTTAAATGGTGATATATCGAAAGTTTTTGAGATTGATGAAGACAAAATAACAGAAGAAGCAACTCACTCTTGGTATGCCGATAATGAGCCCCTACACCCTTATAACGGAAAAACAAATCCAAAATATACCGGATTTAAAGATGCCCAAACACAAAATGGAAAAGGCGAAATGGAGGATACAAAGGTACTGCAGGTTGATGGTAAATACTCTTGGATAAA
>JALUMZ010000011.1 GCA_027055635.1 Campylobacteraceae bacterium | reverse complement strand
CTCAATAGTAGCACTGGTTTACTGTCCGAAAGATGAACAGATAAAAAGGCTTATGGAGAGAAATAACCTAAACGCAGATGAAGCCACTAGAAGAGTAGAGGCTCAAATAAACATAGAAGAAAAAAGGGAAAAAGCCGATTATATCATAGATAATTCAAGAGGTTTGGATAATCTCGAGACAGAGAGCAAAAAATTTATAAAATATTTAGAGAGTAGGTAGATGCAGATTTCAAAATATAATGCAAGTGGAAATGACTTTGTGATATTTCATACTTTCAAAGAGATTGACAGAAGTGATTTAGCTAAAAAATTGTGCGATAGACAAAATGGAGTAGGTGCAGATGGATTAATCGTACTTTTGCCACATGAAAAATATGACTTTAAATGGCAATTTTACAATAATGACGGCAGTGTTGCACATATGTGCGGAAACGGTACTAGGGCTTGTGCGCATTATGCTTTTCAAAATGGCTTAGCCCAAGAGAAGATGAGTTTTTTGACACTAGCGGGAGTGATAACCTCAACCGTAACGGACTCTGTTGTTGAAACTCTTTTGAGTAAAACTGAAAAACTAAGTGATCCTTTTGAGGAGGAGGGCTTATTGTGGTATTTTTACGATACAGGAGTACCTCATCTGCTTACATTTATAGATAATCTAGATAAATTTGATTTAACATTGGCTTCAAAAATGAGATTTAAATACAATGCAAATGTAAATTTTGCAAATATCAAAGATGAAGCTCTACATGTAAGGACTTATGAAAGAGGAGTTGAAGCGGAGACTTTGGCTTGCGGAACGGGCATGGCAGCCTGTTTTTATGCAGCTTGGCAAAAGAAGCTCTTAAGAGACTCTTCAAAAGTATATCCAACAAGCGGTGAAGAGTTGGGATTAAGAATAGAGGGCAAAAGACTATATTTCAAAGGAAAGGTATCGAAGGTTTTCGATACTGTGGTTGATGCTTTTTAAATTTTTGACTCTGCTATACCTAGCTATAAATCTATATGGTGCAGGATTTCCTTATTATTACTATGATATCAAGAATACTCACAAACAAAAAAAAGAGTTTATCAAGATCTTGTTGCCATTAGTTAAAAAAGCCAACAATGATGTGAAAGCACAAAGATCATTTATAAAATATTTTTTTGAAAATGCAGGAAAAAACAGCTTTAGAGAGCTAGATGAAATATCTTTGGCAAAACTAATTCAACTTTACAAAAAATATAAAATCAAAAATCTATTTGACAAAAGAGAGTATCTAAGAAAAATCGACATAGTTCCTGTATCACTAGCTATAGCACAAGCAGCCGTAGAGAGTGCATGGGGTAAAAGCAGGTTTGTTTTGGAGGCTAATAATATATTTGGGCATTGGACATATTCTGGCAAAGGAATAGTGCCGATCAATAGAGAAAAGGGTAAGACACATACGCTAAGAATATTTAAATCACTTCAAGCTTCAGTCAATGCTTATGTTTTGAATCTAAACACAAATACTGCCTATAAAACTTTTAGGAAATTAAGGGAAAATGCCCATAAAAACGGTACTATATATAATGGTTTGATGGCATCAAGAACTATGATAAATTATTCACAAAGAAAAGGAAAATATGTAAATTTACTTGATAGCATAATCACGGGCAATAACCTGCTTTACTATGATTATGCTCTATAAGCCTGCTTCTTTTATGGCTTCTGCTTGATAGTGTGCTATTAGTGGGTCTATGATCTCATCATATAAGCCACCTTCCATAATAGCATCCAATCTATATAGTGTTAGTCCAATTCTGTGGTCTGTTATACGATTTTGTGGGTAGTTGTATGTTCTTATCCTAGCACTTCTATCACCTGATCCTACCTGAAGTTTTCTCTTTTGGCTCTCTGCACTATTTTGCTCTTGCATTTGCAAATCATAGAGTCTTGCTTTGAGGATTTTCATAGCTGATGCTTTGTTTTTATGCTGACTCTTTCCATCTTGGTTCGTTACAACCAGACCTGATGGCAGGTGCGTAATTCTGACAGCACTATCGGTTGTATTTACTGACTGGCCGCCATTTCCACTTGAACGCATAACATCAATTTTTAAATCGTTCGGATTTATATCTATCTCTACATCATCAACTTCAGGCATAACAGCTACTGTAACTGCCGAAGTATGAACTCTTCCTTGAGATTCCGTCTTTGGAACTCTTTGTACTCTATGAACACCGCCTTCAAACTTTAGCTTAGAGTAAACCCCCTCACCTTTTACAAGAGCAACAACCTCTTTAAACCCATCCAATACACCTTCACTTGAGCTGACTAATTCAACTTTCCAACCCATATTTTCAGCATATCTCAGATAGGACTTAAAAAGATCAGAGACGAACAGAGCCGCTTCATCTCCGCCGGTTCCTGCCCTGATTTCCAAGAAGATATTTTTATCATCATTAGGATCAACTGGTAGAAGTATAACTTTTATCTCCTCTTCCAATTTTCCCCGCAGAGGCTCCAACTCTTTTAATTCCTCTTTTGCCAACTCTCCTAACTCATTATCTTCAAGCAAAGCTCTATTCTCTTCTATAGAATCTATAGTCTGCATATACTCATCAGCTTTCTCTTTCATCACTTGGAGTCTAGATTGCTCTTTTGAGAGTTCTGTCATCTTTTTTATGTCGCTTGATACATCAGGCTGACTTAAAAGCCTGCTTATCTCATCATATCTATCTAAGAATGGTTGGAGTTTATTTTTGAGCAATTTTATCTACTTACACTGTAACAGTGATGCTTAAGCATCACTATTTAGTCTATTTACCAGTTGAGCTAGTCTGCTTACTCGTCTTGCTGCTGTATTTGACTTTAAGATGCCTTTATTTACATAAGAGTGAAAGTTCTTATTTACCTCTTTAAGTGCTTTTACTGCTGCCTCTTTGTCGCCGGCATCAACTGATTCTCTAAGTGCTCTTGTAAGATTTTTAATTCTAGTTTTATAAAATCTATTTCTCTCTGTTCTCTTTTTTGTCTGCCTAATTCTCTTTTCTGCTGATTTATGATCTGCCATTTTGTAGCCTTTAGTTTTAATTTTTAGGAGTGGATTATACACAAAGAAAGATTAAACCAATCTTATTTTAAGAAAAAATTTAGAATTATTGATTTATTTACTGACCTTACGCACTTTTTCTCGAAAAGTCCTACTTTTCGTAGCTTTAGGGGGTTGTAGGGACTTTAGTCCCTGCCACTATAACGAGCTTTGCTCATTATAGTGTGTAAGGTCACTTATTTAATTGGTGCAGTAATAGCATAACTAAGGTTTACTTTTAAGCTCATCTATAGTAAAATACATTATACTAAAATTCAATAGGATAGTAAAATGCTAAATATTTTAGAGACTGCAAAGCAGTTATATAGACTCAAATTAAATCAAACTCTACCAAGATACGAAAGATATTTGCTCTCTTCTTTGAGATCATCTAAGGCAAAAATAGTTGGACTTTATGGCAGCAGAGGGGTTGGGAAGACTACACTTTTACTGCAACTTTTAAAAACTCTTCTTTTTAATGAAGACGAAAAACTCTATATAAGTTGCGATCATCCTATATTTTATGAGATATCACTTTTTGATTTTGTAGAGACTTTTTCAAAATATGGTGGCGAAGTCATAGTCATAGACGAAATACACAAAATCAAAGATTTTCAAACTCAAATCAAGCTTATTTATGATTTTCTAAACATAAAAGTATATTTTAGCGGGAGTAGTGCAGTTGAACTTACAAATGCTGATTTTACGAGAAGATACTCTATGTTTCATCTATCTATCTTGTCTCTTAAAGAGTTTATAGAGCTAAAAGAGGGTATAAGCCTGCCGAGTTTTGAGTTACAAAAAATTTTAGAAGATCATGAAAAGATAGCTCATCAGATCATCAACCTTTTACCAAATAAAAAGATTTTGAAGTATTTTAGAGAGTTTTTAGATGTCGGTGTTTATCCATACTATTTTGAGGATAAAGATAGGTATATAGATAGGATCAATGAAAATATAAATACTATTCTCTATACAGATTTAGTAAGTGTTACAAATATAGATAGTTCAAAAATTATATCTTTAAAAAAGCTACTTCTGTCTATCTGTGTATCAAATCCTATGGAGATGAGCTTAGATGCTTTAGCAAAAAATGTAGGCATAACAAAACCTACCCTTTATAAATATATCCACTACCTCTCTAAAGCCGAACTTATCCACCATATTATGCATGAAGCAAAACGACTAAAAAATCTAAAAAAATCAGATAAACTCTATCTAAACAATACAAATCTTTTCAATGCTTTATGCTTCAACAAAAATATAGGCAATATAAGAGAGAGTTTTTTTACAAGCATGCTGTATAACATCAAAAAAATAGAGTATGCGGACAAGGGAGATTTTTTAATAAATGAAACTTTTCTTTTTGAAATAGGTGGTAAAAATAAATCTTTTAAACAGATAAGAGATATACAAAACTCTTTTGTTGTGGCGGATGATATAGAGATAGGATTTGGAAATAAAATCCCACTTTGGCTTTTTGGGTTTTTATATTAGATCTCCTACATAACTCCTTATTTTCTATTTACTTTATGTTTAGGTACTTATTACTAAAGATTCTTGAATTAGCAAAAGCAAAGTCCTGCAAATTTTTCTGTTCACATCTTACCTGGTCTCTGTTTTTCAAAAATTAGTGTATTTAGTCGGTGGAGTAATAATATTGTTTGAT
>JALUMZ010000010.1 GCA_027055635.1 Campylobacteraceae bacterium | reverse complement strand
ATATGAAGATGTTAGAGAAAATTTAGTAAAAATTGGATAAAATAAACTAAAACAACATAAGACCTTTAACTTTTTATTTCGTGAAGCTCAGACCAACGGGAGGATTTGCCTCTAAGAAATAAAAAGTTAAAGGTCTTATGTTGTTACAAAAGGCAATAATTTGATAATAGATGTAGTTGAAATACAAGAGATATTACCACACAGACCTCCTTTTTTATTGGTTGATAGAGTCACAGATTTAGAAGTAAAAGTCTCCATAGAAGCTTATAAAAATGTAACCATACAAGAGCCTATTTTTGGTGGACATTTCCCTGGTCATCCGATATATCCGGGAGTGATGATTATAGAAGGGATGGCGCAAGCCGGAGGAATTTTGGCTTTTAAAAGCATGGATGAAGAGGGACAAGAGGATACAAAAAATAAAGTGGTCTATTTTATGAGCATAGATAAAGCAAAGTTTAGAGCACCTGTAAGACCGGGTGATAGACTTGTTTATAAGCTTAGTGTTATAAAACATAGAGGTTCCATCTGGGTGCTTGACGGTAAAGCTTTTGTGGATGACAAGCTTGTAGCTGAGGCTGAATTAAAAGCCATGATAGTTGATAAATAGAGAAAAAATATGCCAAATATTCACCCAAATGCCGTTATTGAAGATGGTGCAAAACTAGGAGAAGATGTAAAAGTAGGTGCTTTTGCATTTGTATCTGCAAAGAGTGTATTAGAAGATGGTGTTGAAATTATGCAGGGGGCAGGAATTTACGGTGACACACTCATAGGAGAGGGAACAAAAATCTACCCTTACGCGATCATCGGTATGCCTCCTCAAGATATAGGCTATAGGGCAGAAGATAATGTAAAAGTTCAAATTGGCAAGAGAAATACACTGCGAGAGTTTGTAACAGTCAATGCCGGAACAACTCATGGCGATGGAACTACAAGGATAGGAGATGACTGTTTTATCATGATCTATTCTCATATAGCCCATGATTGTCAAGTGGGTAATAATGTCATCATGGCAAACAATGCTACGCTTGCCGGACATGTAGAAGTTGGAAGCTATACGGTTATTGGTGGTATGACACCGATTCACCAATTTGTAAAAGTTGGTGAAGGCTGTATGATAGGGGGTGCGAGTGCTATAAGCCAAGATATTCCCCCTTTTTGTTTGGCTGAAGGAAACAGAGCAATAGTCAAAGGCTTAAATGCCGTTGGCATAAAAAGAAGATTTGAAAAAGAGGATATAAGAGCATTACAAAGTGCATATAGAAAACTGTTTAGATCTGGTTTGCCTATCAAAGATATGGCACAAGAGTTAATAAAAAATGAAAAAAATGAAAAAGTAAAGCAGATGTGCAACTTTATATTGGAAACAAAAAGAGGCATACCCTATGAGAGGAAAAATTAAATATGACAAATCGTGAATGTAGTTTTTGCGGAACTAAAGAGAGTAGTGATACAAGGTTAATTGCAGGTGAAAATGTTTATATTTGTGAGCATTGTGTCATATCTGCTTATAAGATATTTTTTGGTGATGAAGAAGAGAGCAGTGAAGAGAAGAAGCTAGATTATGAAATGCTAATTCCAAAAGAGTTAACCAAAGCTTTGGATCAATTTGTAGTTGGTCAAAATAGGGCCAAAAAAGTCTTTTCAGTTGGTGTTTATAATCATTATAAAAGGATATTTAAACAAAGAGCTGTAGAAGATGATACTGAGATTTCAAAATCCAATATACTATTGATTGGCCCAACAGGAAGCGGGAAGACTCTTATGGCTCAAACTCTGTCAAAATTTTTAGATGTTCCATTAGCTATCACCGATGCTACGAGCTTGACTGAGGCTGGATATGTCGGAGAAGATGTTGAAAATATCTTGACTAAGCTCCTTCAAGCAGCTGACGGAGATGTAAAAAGAGCTGAACAGGGTATAGTTTTTATAGATGAGATAGATAAGATTGCTAGAATGAGCGAAAATCGCTCAATTACCAGAGATGTGAGTGGTGAGGGAGTTCAACAGGCACTTTTAAAACTCATAGAAGGAAGCATAGTAAATATACCGCCAAAAGGTGGCAGAAAACACCCAAATCAAGAGTTTATACAGATAGATACATCAGGAATTTTATTTGTTTGTGGTGGTGCATTTGATGGCTTAGAAGATATAATCAAAAGAAGAATTGGCAAGAATGTTTTAGGATTTGGACAAGAGAAGAGAGTAAAAAGTGAAGATTGGAAACTTTTAGACATGGTTGAACCCGATGATTTAGTCCATTTTGGTCTTATACCAGAACTTGTGGGAAGACTACACGTGCTTGCAACACTAAATGAAATAAGCAAAGAAGATATGGTTAAGATTTTAACTGAACCTAAAAATGCTATATTTAAACAATACAAAAAGCTCTTTGCTATTGATGGTGTTGAGTTGACATTTGAAAAAAATGCTCTTGAAGAGGTTGCTGATTTGGCGATAAAGAGAAAAACAGGAGCAAGAGGCTTAAGGGCTATTATGGAAGAGACTATGATAGATGTTATGTATGAACTTCCTGAATTAAACGGCTATGAAATAGTAATTACAAAAGATACAATAGCTGATGGTGCAAAGCCATTGTATATAAAAAAAGAACAAAAAAGTGCATAAAATAAGCTTCTAGGCACAAGCCTTAGTAGAGCGTGAATTATCAAGGAATTTACTTCCTTGATAAGATGAGAGTAAAACAAAAGTTTCTGACCGTAAGGTCTAGCTTTAGTAGAGCGTGAATTTTTTAGAGGCTCCGCCTCTAAAAAAGATGACAGTAAAAATAAAAAAGGGTAGATTTAATGATTCTTGATCAGATTATAGGATTTTTTTCAAGTGATATGAGTATAGACTTGGGTACTGCAAATACTCTAGTTTTAGTTAAAGGAAGAGGTATCATAATCAATGAACCTTCTGTTGTGGCAATTCAAAGCGATAAGTCCGGAAAACAGAGGATATTAGCAGTTGGGACTGAAGCAAAAAATATGCTTGGAAAGACTCCAGGCAGTATAGAGGCAATCCGCCCCATGAAAGATGGAGTTATTGCTGATTTTGATATGACAGAGAAAATGATAAGATACTTCATAGAAAAAGCACACAAGAGAAAGAGTTTTTTAAGACCTCGTATAATCATTTGTGTTCCTTATGGTCTTACGCAAGTTGAGAGAAAAGCTGTGCGAGAATCAGCCATGAGCGCAGGAGCTAGAGAAGTATTTTTGATAGAAGAGCCGATGGCAGCAGCTATTGGTGCTGGATTGCCGGTAAGAGAACCTAAAGGAAGCCTAGTAGTTGATATTGGTGGTGGTACGACAGAGATAGGTGTAGTCTCTCTTGGTGGATTGGTGATAAGTAAGTCAATCAGAACAGCGGGTGATAAAATAGACTTAGCTATAGTTGATTATGTTAAGAAGAAATTTAATCTACTCATCGGTGAGAGGACAGGAGAAGAGATAAAAATTGAAATAGGCGCCGCAATTGCCCTAGATGAGCCTATCATCGCTATTGTAAAAGGAAGAGATCAAGTTAGCGGACTACTGAGCAGGATCGAATTAACAAGTGAAGATGTAAGAGATGCTACAAAAGAGCCTATAAAAGAGATAGCGGATGCTCTTAAAGATGTTTTAGAGGTTATGCCTCCTGACCTTGCCGGTGATATCGTAGAGAACGGTATAGTTTTGACAGGTGGTGGAGCTCTTATCAGAGGATTTGATAAATATTTATCTGATATTGTAAAATTACCGGTTTTTGTAGCAGAAGAGCCTCTTTTGGCAGTTGCAAAAGGAACAGGTAGAGCCCTAGAAGAGATAGAGCTACTTCAACATTTGGCAAATGAATAGACTAAAACTTTTAATATTTTTAGTTTTACTGATATTTGTTTCAGTTAAATTTACCGCTACCGGCAGAGGATATGTGGTTAGTTTCAGCAATTATGTCATTTCAAAGTATCTAAATACAAAAGAGTTTATCAGCGATAAAATAGATGAGCATATATCACAGCAAGCAACAATAGTCAAACTAAAAGAAAAAAACAGGGAATTAGAAAAATCAGCTCTTTTATCCATAGCATTTGCCGGAAAATTAAATAGTATATTAAAGGATAATAATCTATCCACATATAACCCAAATGTTAAGCTGATAAGAGCTATATCATACTCGAACTTAAATAACTATGATAGAGTTTGGTTGGATTTTGAAGATTTTAATAAAAGTAAAATATATGGACTGCTATATCAAGGCTATGCTGCCGGAATAGCCATAGAAAAGAATTCTCATCCATTAGGTTTACTCTTAAGAGATAAAAATTGCATATTTTCAGTCTATATAGGAGATAAAAAGATTCCCGGAGTTTTTCAGGGAAACAAGAAAAATTTACTTATAAAATATATACCATTATGGATGAATCCAAAAATTGGAGATGATATAATGACAAGTGGGCTAGACGGTATATTTTTCCAAGGCATAAGAGTTGGAAAGGTATTGAAAGTGATAGAAGAAGAGTCTTCAAAGACAGCTATATTGCAACCATATGTTGGTTTGAAAATTCCAGCATTTTTACATATAATAACAAAAAATTAGGGGTAAATTTATGCCAAAAAGAGATGATATAAAAACGATATTACTTATAGGATCAGGTCCTATTGTGATAGGACAAGCTTGCGAATTTGACTATTCCGGAACTCAGGCAGCAAAGACACTAAAAGAGCTAGGTTATAAG
>JALUMZ010000009.1 GCA_027055635.1 Campylobacteraceae bacterium | reverse complement strand
AATAAGGGACTCTGAAATTCAAATGCAAATTTCTGATTATACAAAAGAGATTTCTACTGCACAAGAGAAATATGAAACATTTGGACATATAGATTTCCCTTTTTCTACAGAAGTGCAAGGTGAGCGAAATACTACTGTCGCAGTTTATGATAATAACTCAAAAAAATATGGAAAGCTAGTCATGACAGGGGCAATTGATAACAAAAAAAATGAATTCATTTTTCATACAAATGGTAGAAAAATAGCACTTAAACAGAGTCTGTTTGACAATTTTGAAAAAGTTTATTTTCTCAATGAAGATGCTATAGATGGACAATACTGGAAAAGAGAGTTCCAAAACTCAAAAAGCACAAGAATACCAATTTTTTATACACAAAACAGACAAAATGAGATAACACACATAGGGCTCACACAAATCTTTAAAGTAGCATATACACATACGCTCTTTGATGCTATCAAACAATCAGTAGATGAGACTAGACTAGATTTAGCTGAAACAATATTTGGAACAGTAAGAGGAAAGAATTTACTCAAAGGAAGAGTACAATTCTCTCATATAAAATCAACTCATGTCACTTATGAAAGAGAAAAAAGTGAGATATTAGGAAGTCCACAAGCAACCTACTATCCAAACTATATACGACAAACAAATGCCAATGCAGAAACAATCAATAAGTATATAACACTTATGGATAATTCAGTAGAGATAGCAGGATATAAACGCTACCCTTTACATAAAAATACAAAACGATCTTTTATACCTAAAGAGGAAAAAACAGATATTCAGACAAAGTTCAAACCACTAAGTAAGGGAAGTGAGTTTCAAGGTAAACTTCGTTTTCATAATCTTAAAAAAGCTGAAATAGGGGCTTTACTATCTGCTTTAACTTTTCATGGAAATGATGCGTGTTTACACAACATTGGTATGGCAAAATCTTTAGGCTTTGGAAAAATAAAAATTGATGTAACTCTTAATGCTTTACAACATACACAAGAGAGTTATCTTGAAGCATTTGAAAAGGAGATGAGTATTTTTCAAGAAGGATGGATAGAGTCTCCACAACTAGTAGAACTTTTTGCAATGTCTAGTAATAATATAATTAGTGACCAAAGTCTTGAGTATCAAAAACTAGAAAATCCAAAACTACGTGGCAAAGAAAAAAATGATTTTACACTCGCTAAAAAGAGTAAAAAGTACTTAAATAATTATTCTAAGATAGGGAATGTAGAACAACTGGTTATTAAATCTTTCATAAATGCAGAAGAACTGGAACAAGAAAAGGAGCAGAGAAGAAAAGAGAAAGAAAGATTGGTTGAGTTAGAAAAAGAGAAAAAAGCTAAAGAACTTTTAGAGTCTCAGCAAAAGGAGCAACAACTAAAAAAACAAGCAGAAGAGCTTAGTAAATGGGAAAAAATCCACCATCCAAGTGTCTCCAAGTATCTCAAAGAAGCATTAACTAAATTCATAGAAGATTATCCTGCTTCAGAAAAGTTAGAAAAAGCAAAAGAGGAGTTAAAGGCATTAAGTGATACTTCGAAAGCATATACTCAAGTGCAAAACTTAGACTTCTCAAGTGCAACCGACATTAAAAGCTTAGAAAGAGCTATGAAGCCTATAAATCAGCCATCTGACGATGACAAAGCTATGCTTATAGAGGCAATAAAAACTATTTATCCTTCATTAAATACTAAAAAACAAGGTCAATTTAAGAGAAGTAAACTCATTCCTAAATGGCTTGGTAAAGACTGGGTAGAGACACTGTCATAACTATCGTTTTGAAATTATAATAATCAAAAAACGATAAAGCAAGAGAAAAACAAGGAGTTTAAAAAGTGTTCACAAAACCACTTCGCTACATCATCACCAAAGAAAATCTCAAAAATGCTTATGAGAAGATAAACAAAAACTCTTCGGGCATTGATGATGTCAGTTTTATGGCGTTTGAGAAAGAATTTTCACACAACATAGAGAGTATTGTCCAAAGAGTTCATGAGGGACTCTACTCTCCTGAACCTCTAAAAAAGATAGAAATAGACAAACAAGACTCTACTAAGAAAAGACCCATAGCACTGAGTGCCATAAAAGACAAGCTAGTCCAAAGAGTGCTTTATGAAAATATAAACCCTTATTTTGATAAAACATTTTCAAATGCTTCCTATGCTTACAGAGCTGACAAGTCCACACTCAAAGCCATTAATAGAGCTACAGCCTACATCAACCAAAAAAACCTTACCATCCTCAAAACAGATGTTGAGAACTACTTCGAGACCATAGACCATGACATACTCCTTGAGATCTTAAACAAACAGATAAAAGACAAGGCAATAGTAAGGCTCCTATCTCTTTTCATGCAAGTAGGCGGATTTAAAGAACAGAACTATAATGAACATCTCTATGGAGTCTATCAAGGTGATATACTCTCCCCTCTTCTCTCAAATATTTACCTTAATGAAATGGATCAGTTTTTAGAAAAAAAAGAACTACACTTTGTAAGATATGCTGATGACTTTGCACTCTTTTTTAAGGGAAAGAACGAAGCCTACAAAAGTCTCAAAGAACTCAAAAAGTTTCTAAAAACACTCAAGCTAAAACTAGGACACGATAAAACTGAGATAGTACATATCAGTGATGGTTTTACTTTTCTTGGTATAGAATTTCAAGGTAGAAACAGAGAAGTACAAGAGCAGCGACTACAAAAAAGCCTCACAAAACTAGAAAAACTCTCACAAAACAAACAGGGCTTTGTAAAGTTTATAGAAGAATTAAACACGCAACTAAGAGGACTCAAAAACTACTACCTAAAGATACTCACAAAAAACTCTTCTCAGTTCCTACAACTTCAAGAAGCCCTCATAAACTCACTCTCTCATAAGGTCTACCTTTCTAAAAAAAACAAGACTGTAACAACCAAAAAAGAGTTCAAAATCCTTCTAGAACAGGTAAAGTTAAGTGTACTCTTTGACATTGAAAGTACAAAAGAGACCATCAGTCACATAGTGGCTCTAGGCTATGAGAAGTACCTAGCAGATAAGTCATACAAAGACACAAGCTCAAAAATAGCCAAGAAAAAGAACAAGTATGCTAAAAAGTTTGCAAACGATGCGACACTTCACATAGCACAACCAGGGATGATGCTAGGAGTCTCAAAAAACAAGTTTACCCTCAAAAAATACGGCAAGGTACAGAATTCTTTCCCCTCAAACAAGATAACTCGCATAGTTTTTGAAGGTAAAGGCTTCTCCCTAAGTACAAATGTTATAAAAAAGTGTGCAGATAATGCCATAAGCATAGACTTCATCAACCGTGATGCGACAAACTATGCTTCACTCATTACCTACAAGTCAAGTATGACACAGATAGTCAATAAACAAGCTAAGTTACTCAACACCCCAACCCACCTAGAACTAGCCAAAGCATTCATAAGAGGAAAAGCCAAAAATCAAGTGAACTATCTCAAGTACTTAAACAAGTACCATAAACTACTCGATAAACAAGTAGACTCCATTGAACTCAGTATAGTAAAGATGAAAACTTCTAAGAGTGTGAACGAACTTATGGGCTATGAGGGAAGTATCTCAGCTTCCTACTGGGATGCCATCAAGCTCACTCTTGAGGTACCCTTTAAAAAACGTATCACTTTTGGAGCAAAGGATATTGTCAACTCTTCACTAAACTATGGGTATGCTTTTCTCTATGGTAAAGTACAGCACTCACTTGTCCATGCAGGACTTAACCTAAACATCTCCTTTTTACATTCGCTTGATGAGAAAAAACCTACTCTCACCTACGATATGATAGAGGAGTTCAGAACTTTCGTAGTGGATAGAACTATCATCAGTATGCTTAACAAAGACGAGCCCATAAAACTTGGCAACGATGGCTTACTAACAAAGTCTAGCCGCCAACTAATAGCAAAGAACATAAAAGAAAAACTAGGCTCTTATACTATGTGGAAAAAAGAGTCTAAAAAGATGGAAAACATCATACAAACGCAGTCCTTTAACCTAGCAAAAGTAGTAAACGGCGAATCTCCAAAGTACAAAGCCTTTATAGGAAAATACTAATGAAATATATAGTAACATACGACATATCAAACGATAAACGCAGAACGAAACTCTCAGATCTCTTAGGTGCCTATGGAGATAGAGTCAACTACTCAGTCTTTGAGATAGAGCTGAGTGAGAGTAAACGAGAGACACTACTAGCCAAGATAGAGCTCCAAAAGCTCATCAACAAAAAGTATGACTCTTTGAGGTTTTATCATCTCTGTGAAAACTGTGTGCCTAAGTCTTTTGAGATTGGAAATAGAGAGGAGCCATTTGAGCCAATCCATTGCGAACTTTTTTGAGCCTATTTTAGGGCTTTGCTAAAAAAATAGTCTCAAAAAAGTTAGTAGACTTCGGTTTATCTAACATGCCATGTAAGGAATTGCGAACTTTTAGTTTCACATAAGTTTCAAATCCCCTAAAATAGGGATTTTACAAACTTAAGAGAAGCTAAAAGATAGAAATTCTCACTTTTGAGAAAAAAGTGAAAGAGTTTTGCGAACTTTTAAAAAGTAAGAAGTTCCTAAAATAGCCACTTTAGATGTCAACAGAGTCAAAAGTGCCAAGTTACATTTTGAATTAACACTGTCATTTGCGAACTTTTTTCGCCATTTACCCACCAAAGGGAGTAAATAAGCTTCACTTCAATACTAAGAAGCTACAATAAATCTTGTTTTAG
>JALUMZ010000008.1 GCA_027055635.1 Campylobacteraceae bacterium | reverse complement strand
CTTTAGCATATAACTTTGCTAATTTTCCTATGTTTTTTCCACTATATCCTATCCTTTTTGCCAACTCACTATCATCTAAAAGCTTGATATGTTCTTTATTTATAAATCTAAGTTTGTCAATATCAAATTCTGACTTTTCGATAGAGTTTATATTAAACCACTTTAAGGCTTCGTTGAGGGTGAAGATTTTCTTTGGAGGCTTGTTTCCTAGAGATATGAGATAGTTTATTATGGCTTCTGGTATATATCCGAGATCAAGTAAGTATTGAATTTTGTTTGTTTTATCTTTAAGTTTAATCTGTATCTCAGGTAGATGAGTATATATGATTTTTTCGTTATAGCCTATAGACCTTCTTATATGTTCTTGCTTTGGTGCATTTAGGATATTTTGATCTTTTTCTACTATATGTGTTATGCCTTGAAGCATATCGTCTATAGCAGAGGCAAAATTGTAAGTTGGGTATTTATCTGCACTCATAATCACAAAACTATCTATATCATCATTTTTGAAAGTCAAATCACCTCTTGTCGTATCAGTAAAAGAGATACTTTGCATCGGTTTTTTCATCCTAATAACAAATGGTTTTTGAGTGTTTAGTATGTGGTCTTGACTAAGATTTTCACACGCTCCATCATATATATAGGTTTTTTTTGACTTTTTGGCTATCTTTTTTTTATTATTTATTTCATTTTCTGTGCAAAAGCATATAAAAGCTTTTTTCTCATCAAGAAAAGTAGAGGCAAATTGTAAGTGGTATTTAAAATTATTACTCTGGTGATAAACTTCATCATATTTTATGTTAAAAGTATCAAGAATTGCAAGGGGGTTCTTGTATTTGCCCCCCTCTTTTTTCTTGTTATTGGCGATTCTTGCTATAAACCTATCATTATTTTGCTTTGCACAGATATAGCTAAATAGTGCAATCCTAAGGTCTTCTAAATGTATGTCTTTTGAAGCATCAAGAGTATATCTATACATAGTCATCCTGTCTTTTTTGTGATTTTATCTAAAAAATTCTTGTAAGTATATATAAAATTTTCTTCCACAGAGATTTCTTTTGTGGCGCATAAATCTCTGTAGTCTTTTTAATAAGCCAATCTAGATGCCTAGAGGCATTTTGTAGGTTTATAGGCTCAAAATCATTTTTCATCTAGTATTCTCTCAATCTCTTTCATTGCATTTTGATTTTTTAGAGAAAATTTTATCTCTATTCTTCTTGAAGCATCTTTATTTTCTTTTCCATTCTTGTCGTATATAGGATCTAAGTAAGATCTACCACTAGCAATCATAAGAGGTTTGATATTATTTTTTTTGACAAAATCAAGAGTTAGAAGATAGTTCATAACTTCATAAGCTCTTTTTTGAGATAGCTCTAGATTATATAAAAAACCTCCGTCACTATCTGTGTGACCTTCTATGATGATTTTATCAATATGATCTTTTATGTCTTTATTGCCAACTAGGGCACCAACATACTCTATAAATACTTTTTTAAGCTGTTTTTTTGAGCTTTCTTTAAGTACAGCTTTACCTTTATCAAACAAAATATTTGATGAAAATCGTAATGAGCCATTTTTTGGATCTATTTTTATTTTCTTTCCTAGGATTTTTTTAAGTTCACTTATTACTTTTATGCGAATTCCGGTGAGATTTTTTATCTTCTCTTTTGTATCTTGCATTTGAGCTACAAGTCTGTCGTATCTTGTCTCTTTTTCTCCAAGTGTATTTAATAGTTTGAGTAACTCTTCATCTTTTAGTTGAACTGAGTGTTTTTTTTCATTTAATTCATTTGATAATACTAGGACTTTTCCTTGGTAATCACTTAGATTTCTCTCTTTTTCTAGAAGTGAAGCATTTACATCATTTATGATAGATTGCAGAACAACTATCTTATCGCTAAAGGAGCTTAATTGTGTATTTTTTTGAAAAAGCATGGCTTTTAAGTCCTGAATCTCATCATTTTTTAATTGCAATACACTTTTCTTTTTTTCTAGTGTATTTTCGCTAGAGAGAAGGTGATTTTTCAGTATGATTGATTTTGTTACTATTGCTCCAATCAGCAAAATAAATACAAACAGCAGCCCAGCCATCAAGTCGGCATAAGATATCCAAAAGTTTGTTATGTCTTCATTTTTATTTTTTTTAAATACCATTTTTATCTCTTAAACTGTTTTAACATCTCTTTGTGATACTCTTCTAAATCTTGCAAGATTTTTTCATTGTGTCCATCTAAGATATAGGCAAAATCGGCAAGCTTAACGACTACCTCTGCTACTTCTTTATCTATTTTTTCAAAAGATGTTTCTATATTTTTTGAAAGCTTGTTGTTTACACTTGAAATTGTATTGTCAAGTGAATTTGTAGCATCCATAAACTCTTTGATAGTTGTATCTAAATTTTGAGTGGCACTGAGCGCCTCACTAGAGTATTGAACTTTAGATAGAGTCTCTCCTAATTTATTTGCAGCACCATTCATATCTTCAGTTATGTTTGAAAATGATATCGAGGTGGTTTGAATTATCTCTTTGAAATTATCAAGATATTCTTCATTTAAAACTCTTATTTTTTCTATCGTAAATATCTCTTTTAGGGCATTTACAAGATTTTGGTTTTCTATTTGTCTGTTCTCATAATGATATTTATCAAGCTCATTTTGACTCCATACATATTTTGAATATAGAGTTTTTAAATACTCGAATGTACGAGCTATCTTGCTTATCCCTCTTTTTTCAAAAAACATCCACCATAAAGATAGAAATATACCGTATATAGAGGCATAAAAAGCGGTTCCCACACCACTTAAAAGCATGCTTATTTCATGATCAAGTGCATTTGTATCTTGTACGGAAAAATCAGGCATGGACATGGCTATAGATATAAAGGTACCTAAAATTCCTAGCATTGGAAATACTGTGGTTGCTATGGTGGAAAAATTATCATTTCTAAAGCTGTTTATGTAACTTTCCAAGAAGTCATCTATCTTTGAAAGAGATTTTTTATTTCCATTGATTGATAATAGATTTTGATTTAAATGTTCTTGTAGTTTTTCACCTATTTCATAAAAAGAGTTTCTAAAACTACAAGCTGCATAGTTTGCATTATGTTTTATGAAAAACAGAAATATAAAAAATATAAAACCCAAGATTACCAATGTATGTATTTCTACTTTCAGTGGTATATAGCCAAAAAAAGCACCAAGGGCTGCACAAAATAAAAGCAAGGGAATAGATAATATAACTAGAAAATTTGGAAAACAATTTGATGATTCAACTGATGGTAACACTGAGCGTCTCCTGTTTTTATTATGATATATGGTCAGTTACTTTTTTGAGTAATTAGACTTGTAACCGCAGTATTATATCACAATTGATTAATATTTTTTATGCTAGAATATAAAAAAATTTAAATTTTAAAGAAATAGGATACTGTTTATGTTGCAAAAACTTCAAGAAACTCCTTTGTTAAGCTCTCTGCCACTAGAGTTAATTAGAGAAGTTTCACTATTTTGCAAGGTAAAAAGATTCATAAAAAAAGAGGTTCTTTTTTATGAAAATGATGAGATAGAAACAATTTACTATATACTTAAAGGCTCTATTAAATTCTATAAAGTTGATAGATTTGATAATGAGATTTTTCTGTATAAACTCTCAAAAAACTCTTTGATCTTTGATCTTTCAAAATTGTGTGATGAATTTATACTTCAATGCTTTGCAAATGCAGAATTTACAGAAGACAGTGAAGTTTTAGCAATAGATGCTAAGAAATTTAAGGCGCTAATGAAAGCAGATCAAAAACTAATGCAAAGAGTTATGAAAGAGTCATTTTTGATGGTTCAACAGATGCAGTGTATTATAAGCAGAGATATAGTCTTTGACGGAACAGCAAAAGTTGCTCACATGATAGATAATGATTTGGATGATTTTAATAAGCTAAAGAAACATGAAATAGCATATATGCTACATATGCAACCAGAAACACTTTCAAGAATTTTAAAAAAACTTGCAAGAAATAATATTATCAAAATAGTAAACAGTCAAGTTGTTGTACAAAATGAAAAAGAGTTAAAGGATATATATGATTAAGCCATCAGGAATAGACAATAAACTCAAATTGGTTGGTGGTTCACTTACTTTTGTGGTTATTGCTACTATTTTAATTTCGTTATATATGAATGTAAAGACAAAGAAGGATGCGTTGGTTATAAATATAGCCGGCAAACAAAGAATGCTTACTCAGAAGATAAGTAAAGAGATATTTTACGATATACTCAAATATTCCACAGATTTTAGGATTGTTGATAGTGCTATGAGTACTTTTGAAAATAATCTTTTGGATTTGATTTATGGAAATAATATAAGAGGCATATATCCACCTCAAGACAAAAAAATAACCCAAAAATTAAAACAAGTTCAAAAGATGTGGATACCTTTTAAATCTAAAGTTAAAGAACTAGAGGTAAATTTAGAGCAGATTAGTCCTAGTTTAGAGGTTTTTACGATTAAGATCAATAAAATCTTATCGCTCTCCGACAATATAGTAAAAACCATGGTTAAAAATAATATGGAAGGCATTTATATAGATCTCTCAGGAAGGCAGAGGATGCTTTCTCAAAGAATGGGGCTATTTCTAAAAAGATACTTAAGAACTTCTAGCAGAGAAGATTTTGCTATTTATCTCACTGCGAAAAATCTCTATAATCAAACGATTATAAATTTTCTTAATGATGAAAAGTTAAAAGATAATATTGCCGTATATAATGC
>JALUMZ010000007.1 GCA_027055635.1 Campylobacteraceae bacterium | reverse complement strand
TACTCCATTTTCCAGAAGCTACGACTTCAGCTCTTAAGCTTAGGGTTGAGTCATAATCATAATTTATAGCGATATTTGCTTTAACTGGCGGTATAGAGGGCAAGTCTGTATCACTTTGTCCAGCTAACGGATCATCTTTTTTGCCGACTTGATAAGCGATACCATAGTCAAAATATAGATCGTCAGTTGCAAAATAACTACCGCTAAACTCTATACCGTATATCTTAGCATCTGTATTTTGGTACTGTTTAGCAGTGGAGTTATAGACTATAAAATCTTTTAAAATGCTGTAAAAAACTTTTGCTTTAAAAGTGCTATTGGCAAAGGTGCCCTCTACTCCAATATCACTTTCATAGTTTTTGGTCTCTTTAAGGTAAGGATTCCCTATCAGTAGTCCATCGGTTGCTCCTGTCAAATCTTTTCCTCTATCATGTGACTCTTTGCCATCAGGAACTCTTATAGATTTTCCAGCCCCAATAAAATATTTGAAGTTTTCATTTAGATTATAATATGCAAAGATGTAACCGGATATATCATCAAAAGTAGAATCTGGGTCACTATTGCCAGCTTCTATCTTGGTATGATCATATCTTAGTCCACTGTTGATATCAAATTTGCCATAACTCTTTTTTGCTTTTGCAAAAACTCCAAAGTTTGTGGTATCAACATCAGGAAGGCTTTTGTTTAGTGTTATTGGGTTTGCAGTTGTATATTGCTTGTAATATGTTCCATCCCAATTTCTTTTGCTCGCCTCAACACCATAAGATATCTTTGTGTCATTTATATGAAAGTCATTGTTGATTTTTGCTCCATATATGGTTGAGCTCATCACATTTGCTACTGTTCCGGCAGCTCCACCGCTCATAACCCTATATTGCGTTGTCATAGGATGGTCAACTGTCGAATAGTAGTACTCAAATCCAAGTTTATCCGAATATCGACCCAAAGAGTTTATGATGTACTTGATATTGTATAAATCAGAATCATCAGATATGGCATCCATCGGAGTTGAAGGGTAGAGGATATTGTCGCTTCTGTTTCCCGTATAGCTTAGTCTTAGCTCTTGATTGTCGGTCACATTTATATATGCTTTGCCCATAAATGATGTTTTTTTGTATGCATCTCTGTCAAATTCACTTGGCTTGTAGTTGTATGCAGGATTACTAGTTTCTGATTTTAACTGCTCTGCTAGAGTATTTCCGTTTCCATCTTCATATTGATCGCTTTGCTCTGTTGAGGCACCAAGAAGAACTTTTACCTTATCATTTCCTCCACTAATAAAAGCTGAACCTTTTTTGTATCCCCAGCTTCCAAAATTTAGATTTACATCGCCATGCAAATCTTTAGAGGGTTGATTTGTTGTAACTTTTACAGCACCGCTCAGTGTTCCGAAGTCCTCAACATCATAGGGACCCTCTATAACCTCTACATCTTTTATGTTGTTTGTGATTACATGTGAAGTTGGTGGATCCATCCTGTTTGGACAGGCTCCATATATCTTTCCGCCGTCAACTATGACATTTATATCGTCTTTTCTTTGCCCTCGTAAAATTATATCATTTGCTATCCCACTTCTTCTTTGTATGCTTATGCCAGGAACTGCTTTTGTCAAAGCCTCCGCCAAGTCAGCCGACTTCAAATCCTTACCTGATACATCCGTGACTTCTGTTTTAATTACAGAGCTTTGTACTGTAATCTTATCCAGATCCACACTTTGTGCTGCATTTAAATAAGATGCAGCCGCAACCGAAATGGCTATCGCCAAATATATTTTCATTTTAACTCCTATAGTATTAATTTATACCCTATGCCTTTGATATTTTCTATGCTGTCTTTGCCTATTATATTTTTTAATTTACTGATATATACTCTGATAGAGCCGTCACTATGCTCATCTGAGTTGCTCCATAATTTTTGTATTATCTGTTCCTTTGTGACAACTTTTGACCTATTTTCCAATAAAAGTTCTAATAAAAATATAGCTTTGATGGATATCTTTATAGAGATATCACCGCAAAATATAGCTCTTTGTTCGGAATCATAATAATATTTATCATTGAGTTTTATTTTTACGCCTAACTTTTTTCTATTTTTAAGGAGAACTTCTACACGATAGAGTAGTTCTTCGAGATCAATAGGTTTTTTCATATAGTCATCACAACCCAATGTATAGCCTCTTTTAAGAGTCTCCAAATCTTGATATGAAGTAATAAACATAGCAGGCTTCTCATCTCCGCTATCTCTTAGCATTTTTAAAAGCTCCATTCCATTTATCTTTGGAACTTTAACATCTAAAAGATACAAATCATAATTCGTATGGTAGCTTTTTTGAAGTGCCTCTTCCCCGTCTTTTGCCATATCAACCATAAAGCCCTCATCTTGCAGAAATTCTTGCAGAGTTTGGGCAAAGAGAAGATTGTCTTCAAGCAATAAAACTTTTTTTCTTCTTTTCATTGCGTAAGTCTATCTGTTGAATGTTAAAAATGTGTTAAGAATTTCTTTGACGAAAAAAGTAAATATTTAACAGATGATTAACAGATCATTGTTAAACTTCCTTTTCATAAAATACCAGGAGTGGTACCCTGAGTAAAAGGAGTGTGGCGTATGAGTAAAAAGGTATATTTGTCTATATTTTGTGCTTTATTGATAAGTGCAAATGCAGCTGATTTAGGTACTGTTAATGTTGAATCATCAACTATTTCCGATTTGGCAACAGATAAAAAAACAGAGGTTTCTACGGTCAATGTTATAAATGAAAAAACTATTGAACAAATTGATCCTAAGAACATAGGAGAAATTCTCCAAACTATACCAGGAATTACAGCAGATGTTAGAAGTAATGTTGTTGAAATTCACATGAGGGGTGTCGGTCAACAAGAGTTTATGTGGGAAGATACCGGAGTAGCTATCGTAATAGATGGAGTTCCTGTATTGCAAGATGGTGGAAAAGTAAGATTTAATATGAATGAGATAGAGTCTATCAAAGTAATCAAAGGTGGGGCTAGCTATCTTTATGGTAATACTGCATTGGCTGGTGCTGTTATTATAACAACTAAAAAGTCTAAAGATAAGAATGGAGGAGAAATAGGTATTGAGGCAGGAAGTTATGGTTATAGAAACTACAAGGGAAAAGTTTATTATAGTACGAATAAATTCTCTATCAATACATTAGCTAGTTATAAAACTGAAGATGGATATTGGTATAACTCTGCTAATGATCAAAAAACATTTAATGGTTTATTTACATATTATATTGATGATAATAGTGATTTAGCTTTAGGTTTAGACTACATTGATGGTTATGAACAAAGTGGTAGAGGTAGTGTAACAGGAGTTACTGAAGCAAGAACAAATCCTACAGATGAGGGAGACTATTCTTGGAGTGCTGATAATGATATAGAACTGCAAAAGTATTTTATAAAATATAATAAAGACTTTGACAACGGAAGTAATCTTCTTTTAAGTCCCTATTATTATAAAGATACAACTAGTTATAGATCTTCTCCTATAGATACAAGTGGAAATGTAAATGCTAGCGGTGATTTGGTATATGATGGAACACTAGATGATTATGCAAGACAAAGAGATGAAGATGTTAAACAATATGGTTTTAAAGCAGAGTATAAAGGAGAAATAAATAAACTTGCATATCTTTTGGGTACAGATATAGGAGAAAGAAATTCTGAATCTTATAGTGATACAGTTTTAACAGGAATTAGTGATAGAGATAGAGTTTACTATAAAGGTGAATCATCATATGATAATGATAAAGAAGATAGATATGCATTTTATGGTGAAGCAAAATATAAGGCAACCGAGAAGCTTACTCTAGTCTTTAATACAAGGTATGATCATGATAAATATACTTCAGAGTCAGAAGATGTTGATTATAATGGTACAGATTGGATAAATAGTTCATCTAAAGATAGTGTAAGTTTTAATAATATGTCATATAGAGTGGGAACAACATATAATATAAATAAAAATACAACACTTTATGCAAATATATCTACTGGTTTTAGAAATCCTCAGGTTAGACAATATTCTGACAACCATGATATAAAGCAAGAGACTACATTGACATATGAAGTTGGTAGTAGAGGTAAGGTTTCAGATGGTATATCTTATGAAGCTTCTGCATATGTTACTAACACTAAAGATATAATTGGTAAAGTAAATGGTACATATTATTGGGCAGATGATCCATATTATGACAATGTAGGTGATGCAACAACAAGAGGGTTTGAAGCAGTTTTAAAAAGTGATAAAAGTAAAAAAGTATCTTTTAATCTGTCATACACTTATTTAAATGCATACTACACAGCTCATAATCCTTTTGCTGTTGATTATACTCCACTATATAGGACTGCAGGAGATGAATACTATGATGTAGTTGGAAATCAATTACCAAGAGTTCCTCATCATAAAATTGATTTAATTGTAAATTATAAATTTATGCCAAAATGGAATTTGATGACAGAGCTTTATGCACAAAGTAAGTACTATGCAGATGAGACAAATTATGTAACAATGCCTGGATATGCAAAAGTAAATCTCAGAGTTGATTATAATCACAATAAAAATTTAAATTTTTATCTAAAAGTTGATAATGTATTAGACAAGCAATACTACAGAACAGTTTATCTCTTTAGTGACAGAAATAGAGACGGACAACTTGATGCAGAAGATGCAAGTATCACAGTTGACCCGGGTCGTGTTTTTTATGTCGGTTTTAAATACAAGTTTTAAGAGAATGTATGATTGAGTACTCAACATTTTTTTCTGTTTTCATCATAGGATTATCTTATGGTACTACGGCATGCA
>JALUMZ010000006.1 GCA_027055635.1 Campylobacteraceae bacterium | reverse complement strand
TCAACCCAAAGGCCCCAATCCATATATTGATAATCCCAAAAGTAGAGGTAGAAAATTTCCAACAAGTCACACCCGAAATCATGGCTGGAATGACATCTTTCATACAAGAGGTCGCAACTCTACTAGGACTCGATAAAAATGGGTACAGACTCATAACAAACAATGGACAAAATGGAGGACAAGAGGTGATGCATCTGCATTTCCACCTTCTAGGTGGCGCAAAACTATCATGGGGACACATGGCAGATAGCGACACTAAAAACTTTTTTTAGACAAGAAGTATATTATGAGCACCTCTAATAACCCTATATTAAGTAGGTTTCTATCAGTGTATAGGGTTGCTAGAGGTGCTATTATGTGGTTAGCCTCTCTTGTCTAGCCACTCTTCAAAATACTCTATCTGTTTTTTTGTTGAATTTACAGATGTACCACCTTGTGAATCTCTTGCATTCATAGAGTTATAGAGTTTCAGTATATCAATAACATCTTCTTTGATTTTTGGCTCAAATTTTTTCAGCTCTTGCAGATTTAATTCACTCATATCTTTTCCTTTATCATCCGCATAACCAACTATTTCACCTGTCAATTTATAGGCATCTCTAAAAGTATATCCACACTTGCTAGTAAGATAATCAGCTAAATCCGTAGCACTCAAATGACCTTTTTTGGTAGCATCTAACATCGCTTCTTTTTTAATGCTCATGGTTTTTAGTGCTTCTGTAAGTATTTTTATAGATATACACGCTGTTTTTACACTATCAAAAACACCCTCTTTATCTTCTTGCATATCTTTGTTGTAAGCCAACGGAAGACCTTTCATGACAGTTAATAAAGATATAAGATTTCCATACACTCTGCCTGTCTTACCTCTTAGGAGTTCCGGAACATCTGGATTTTTCTTTTGTGGCATTATCGAACTACTTGTACTGTATTCATCACTAAGTTCAACAAAACCAAATTCACTGCTACTCCACAGAATAATCTCTTCGGAAAGTCTTGAGATGTGCATCACCAAAACAGAAATATTAAATAGCATTTCTAGTGCAAAGTCCCTGTCGCTAACTGTATCTAAGCAGTTTATGCTAACACTTGAAAATCCCAAAAGTTTTGCTTCGTACTCTCTATCTGTTTGATATGGTGTACCTGCAAGTGCAGCACAACCAATTGGAGATATACTGTTTCTTTTCATAGAATTTTCAAATCTTTGTATATCTCTTTTAAACATAGAACTATAAGCAAGCAGATGGTAAGAAAAATTTATAGGCTGAGCATGTTGAAGATGGGTCATACCAGGGAGTAAAGTATCTGTATGCTCTTTTTCTATCTCTAAGAGTACTTTTTCTAGTCCAAAAAGCAATTGGGCTATCTCTGCATTTTTTCTTAGTACAAAAAGTCTAAAATCCAAAGCAACTTGGTCATTTCTGCTTCTAGCTGTATGCATCCTTTTGGCATCGTCACCTATAAGAGTTGTTAATCTATTTTCTATAGACATATGTATATCTTCATCTTTTATATCAAAAATATATTCATCTGTCTCTATCTCTTTTTGTATTTTATTTAAACCACTTATGATATTTGTTTTTGCATTTTCATCTATAATACCCTGCTTTAAAAGCATCTTTACATGAGCAATAGAGCCTTCAATATCCTCTAAATAGAGCTCTTTATCGAACATTACAGAGGCATTAAACTCATCCAGTATTTTTGCACTTGATTTTTTGATTTTTCCTGAGGCAACTTTTGACATTGCAATTCCTTACATGTAGAGAATCAGGGAGAAAATTTCCCCCTGCATATAGTAGTTAAATTTTAAAGTTTTGGACCAAACTCTGAAAAGTCTGAATCTGCTGTTATATACTTTTTAAAGTTTTCAATAAACATATTTGCCAGTTTTTGGCTTGTTTTATCATACTCTTCTTTATCTTCCCAACTATTTTTTGGATTTAATAGTTTAGTTTCAACTCCATCTAGACTCTTTGGAACACTCAAATCAAAAATAGGAAGTTTTTCAAATTCGCTATCATTGATACTTCCGTCTAAAATAGCACTTATACAAGCTCTTGTAGCCTTTATACTCATTCTACTTCCAACACCGTAGGCACCTCCACTCCAGCCAGTATTTACAAGAAAAACTTCAACACCATGCTTGTCTATCTTTTCTCCTAAAAGTTTTGCATATACTGTTGGATGAAGAGGCAAAAATGCCTCGCCAAAGCAAGAACTAAATGTAGCAACAGGCTCTGTTATACCTCTCTCTGTTCCTGCTACTTTTGCGGTATATCCGCTCATGAAATAGTACATAGCCTGCTCTTTAGTCAGTTTTGACACGGGAGGCAGAACGCCAAAAGCATCAGCAGATAAGAAAATTATCTTTTTAGGATGCCCTGCTTTTGAATCTTCCTTAAAATTCTCTATAAAGTATATAGGATAAGAAACCCTAGTATTTTCCGTCTTACTTCCATCATCATAATCAACTACGCCATTTTCATCAGCTACCACATTTTCCAAAAGCGCATCTCTTTTTATAGCATGAAATATCTCCGGCTCATTTTCTTCTTTTAGATTTATGCATTTTGCATAACAACCACCCTCAAAGTTAAAAATGCCGTTATCATCCCAACCATGCTCATCATCGCCAATAAGCTGTCTCTTTGGATCAGTTGAAAGTGTAGTTTTTCCTGTTCCACTAAGCCCAAAAAACAGGGCAGCATCTCCATCTGCTCCAACATTTGCGGAACAGTGCATAGAGAGTTTGCCTTCTAACGGCAACCAGTAATTCATCATGGAGAATACACCTTTTTTTATCTCTCCACCATACCAAGTACCGCCAATTATAGCGATATTCTCTTCAACATTAAATATAACAAAAACATCAGAATTCAAACCATGTTTTTTATAATTCTTATCAACAGTTTTACAAGCAACATAAAGAGTGAAATCAGGTTTAAAATCTACCAAATCTTTCTCGTCCGGTCGAATAAACATATTTTTTACAAAATGAGCCTGCCAAGCAACTTCAGCGACAACTCTTATGCTTTTTCTACTATCCAAACTAGCTCCGGCATAAGCATCTTGAATATATAGGTCCTTATTTGAAAGCTGCTTTTTTGCAATCACAAAAAGTTCATCAAAAACTTCCTTTGTTGTTGGTTGGTTTATTGCACCCCATGAGATATACTTCTGTGAAGGATCTTGCTTGACAAAATATTTATCTTTTGGGCTTCTTCCTGTAAATACTCCCGTATCAACCATAAATGCACCACTGCTTGAAACTTTTCCCTCGTTATTTGCAACTTCATGATCAAAAAGTTCTTCATAACTTAAATTGTGATAAACCTTGCCTATATTTTCCAAGCCCAAATCTTCAATTCCATTAACCTTCAACATAATATCCTTCTTTATTTAAATATCGATAACAATACGCCAGCTGCCACGGCTGAACCAATAACACCGGCAACATTTGGACCCATAGCATGCATAAGTAGCATATTTGTAGGATCACTCTCCATTCCAACTTTATTTGACACACGAGCTGCCATAGGCACAGCGCTGACTCCAGCTGAACCGATAAGCGGATTTATCGGATCTTTGGAAAATTTATTCATCACTTTTGCCATCAAAACTCCAGCCATTGTTCCAATTGCAAAAGCAACAAGACCAAGAGCTAAAATTCCCAAAGTATCGGCAACCAAAAACTTCTCGGCTGCTAACTTTGAACCAACACCAAGCCCTAAAAATATAGTAACTATATTTATAAGTGCATTCTGCATTGTACCAGATAATCTATCAACAACGCCTGAAACTCTGGCAAAATTACCAAAGGTAAGTGCACCAATAAGAGGTGTAGATTCAGGTAAAATTAAAATGGAAAGCATTAGAACGGTAAGTGGGAACATAAGTTTCTCTATTTTTCCTACATCTCTTAACTGCACCATCTTAATCTCTCTCTCCTCCTTGGTTGTAAATAATCTCATAATTGGAGGCTGGATTATAGGTACTAATGCCATATAAGAATATGCCGCAACAGCAATAGCTCCCATAAGATCCGGTGAAAGCTTTGAAGCCACAAATATAGATGTTGGACCATCTGCCCCGCCTATGATCGATATAGCAGAAGCCTGTTTTAGTGTAAAATCAAAAAGCGGAGTATATTGAGAAAGCGCAACTGCACCGACAAGTGAACCAAAGATACCAAACTGAGCGGCAGCTCCTAAAAGTGCTGTTTTTGGATTTGCTATAAGTGGTCCAAAATCTGTCATAGCTCCAACACCCATAAAAATAATAAGCGGAAATAACTCATTTTTAATACCAGCATCAAAAAGTGTACCTATAAAGCCTTCATGCCCTATGATGTTTGCCAGCGGTATGTTTGCAAGCAATCCTCCAAATGCAATAGGCAACAACAATAAGGGTTCAAATCCTTTTGCAATAGCCAAGTAAAAAAGTAAAAATGTTATAAAAATCATAATTACCCTTCCCCAACTTTGGGCAAATTTACTAAGTGGCTCTCCTAGTGCATTTGTAGCGCCATCTCTTGGATTTAAAAAGGCATAAATTCCTGTAGTTTTATAAAAATTACTAAACATGGCAGATATACTTTTAACTTCATGTTGCTTATCTTGAACAACTTTATGAGTTTGAATGCTGTTTTCATTACTACTTGCATAAAGTGGATTAGCTAAAAAATTAATAGCAAAAAATGCTAAAAATACAAAAATTAATTTCTTCATTTTACTGTCCCCTTTTTTAAGAGCAAAGCTCCTAAAAAATTCCTCGCGACTGAAGCACGAAGTGTAAACTTCTGTAATTTCATATTATCTGTCCTTACA
>JALUMZ010000005.1:376-4837 GCA_027055635.1 Campylobacteraceae bacterium | reverse complement strand
TATGTGCCAAAGGCAAAAATGCAACTGTTTGAGCAAAGCGAGTTTTGCATTTTTAATAATTTTGCAATCGATCCGCAGGAAAAAATCAAACTCTCCTTGATGAAATATTAAAGTTGAATTACCGTGATGCTTTTAAGACTCTACATGTAGAGCTTTACATGATATATTTTTATCTAGCAATACTTCTCCCATCTCCTCACCCCACTCTTGCAAAAGATGAAATATAGGTATCAATTTTGAACCATTTTTGGTTATAGAGTACTCAACTTTTGGCGGAACCACTGCGTAAACCTTTCTTGTTATAAGTTTATCTTCTTCAAGTGCTCTTAGGGTTTGAGTCAACATCTTTTGAGTGATTTTTCCAAGATGTTTTTTTAACTCTCCGTATCTAAGCGTCTCTTGACTTAAATACCAAAGTATCAAAGCTTTCCATTTTCCACTTATCAAATCAATAGCAAGCAAAAATGGACATTCATACTCTTTCGTTTTATATATTATGTGCATTAGTACCCTTTTTGTATGTATATAACATTTAGTATAGTACTTGACATTATAACATATATAGGATACTATTTCAATAAAAAAGGAAGTCAAATGAACGAAAGAGATATTTTTTCAAAGGCAATCAACTTTAGGCATGCCTGTAAGATGTTTAATGAAGATAAAAAGATAAGTGATAAAGATATGAGATATATACTCGAAGCTGGAAGATTATCTCCCTCTTCTTTTGGCATGGAGGGCTGGAAATTTTTGGTAATCACAAATCAAAATTTGAAAAAGGAGTTAAGACCATTTTGTTGGAACCAACCACAAATCACAAACTGTTCGCATCTGGTCATTATCCTAGGAGCTATAAACCCACTAAAACTTGAGAGTGGAATTCCTCAAAAAAGATTTCAAAGACGGGATTTACCAGATGAGAAAATCGAGCAATATATCGGAGTGTATAAAAACTATATAGAAGCGATAGGAGATGATAAAGATATATTTGCATGGAGTTCAAAGCAAACCTATATAGCAGCTGCAAACATGATGGATGCTGCTGCTGTTTTAGAGATAGACTCTTGCCCTATAGAAGGTTTTGAAAAGAAAAAAATAGATGAACTTTTGAATCTTAACATAAAAGAGTTTCAAACATCTCTTATCTTACCATTTGGATACAGAGCAAATCCTCAACCTAAAAAAATCAGAAGAAATTTTGATGAAGTAGTGGAGTTTATTAAATAACATTATACACTTAAAACAAAGAGGTAAATACAGAAGACTTGGTAACATTTTGTTAACGGTATTTATGATATAATTGATAAAATATTTGATTACCTAACAAGGAGTAAGTTATGAAAAAATCATTTATATTGATATGCTCTATCGCACTAAGCACTTCTTTGTTTGCCGAAACTATTAGCTATACTGAGAGTGTAAGAGTTATAAAAAGCACTCCCCAATACAGAACCGTTACTACTAGAACTCCGTATCAAGAGTGTTGGGATGAACAAGTCCCGGTCAATTCAAACAATAATGTTGCAAATGACAATATAGGCGCTTTGATAGGTGGAGTTGCCGGCGGAATTTTGGGTCATCAAGTAGGCGGAGGCAGTGGAAAAACTGCTGCTACTGTCGGTGGCGCTATCATCGGAACACTTGTTGGCAAAAATCTATCTCAAAATCAAAATCAAAATTACAATGAACCAACATACAGAAATCAGAGAAGATGCGTCACCAAATATGAAGAGAGATCAAGTGAAAAATTTGTAGGGTATAAAAATATAGCAAATTACAGAGGTAAAACTATAGTAAAATACAGCGACAGACCACTTCACAGGATAAGATTACACATCACTGTAGGGTATTAAGCACCTGTTAATAATCTCCTCCAAATCATCTTGGAGAGTTAAAATCCTGCCAAATCTATCTTTATAGTAAGGCAGGGTTGTTTTTATAAAATCTTCATTATCCCTCATATTTACGCACCATTCATACTCTATATGTATAGATTCTAACAGTCTAAGATTTAGTAAAGTATCATTAATACATCCTAGTTTCGAATGAGTTACAAGTAAAATCCTTGCATCAAATTCTTGTGCCAAGTTATACATGTAGAGCTCTTTTTCAAGAGGTACCATCAAGCCACCGGCTCCTTCTATAAGAACTATATCACTCACTTTCGCTACTTTTTGATATGCCGTATATATAGCTTTTAGAGATATTTGCTTATCTCCTTTGGATACATACGGGGCTGCGGGCAGAGGATATTGCACTGGTACGATATCCTCACATGTAAAGTTTTTCAGATCAGGATTTGTCTTTTTAGCAGCATCAAGCAAAACTCTTCCATCAAGCGGATATTCAACCACTCCTGTCTCTATCGGCTTCAAAACGCCTACTTGCAAGCCTCTTTGTCCAAAACTCTCTATGAGCTTTATAGTTGCATAAGTTTTACCGATATCCGTATTTGTCGCAGTTATAAAAATCGGTCTGTATTTCATCTCTTTATCTCTTTTAGTTTAGTATTATCATATCTTCTATATATCTATTTTTTATCTTTTTACTCAAAAATGAAGCTTTAAAAGAGTTAATAGCTAAAGTCTTGATATCATCTTTACTTAAATTTAGACTTTGAGCAACTGCTTCATAATTTTCATTTAGATATCCGCCAAAATATGCCGGATCATCAGAGTTTACAGTCACTAAAATACCAAAATCAAGCAGTCTTTTTAGATTGTAGTGTTTTAAATCATCCACAACTTTTAATTTTAGATTTGAAAGAGGACACATAGTGAGGGGAATCTGCTCATCTCTTAGCCTTTTCATCAACTCTATATCCTCATCACATCTTACACCATGATCAATCCTGCTTACATTTAGGAGGTCAAGTGCCTCTTTGATATATGAAGCATCACCCTCTTCTCCTGCATGCGCTACACACTCATAACCTGCATTTTTTGCCATTTGAAAAACTTTTTGAAATTTAGACGGGGGATTTCCAAGCTCACTAGAGTCTAATCCTACTCCTTTTATAAAGTATTTATAGGGCAGAGACTCTTTTAGTGTTTTTATCGCCTCCTCTTCGCTCAAATGCCTTAAAAACGACATAATTAAAAATGAAGATATACCTAATTTTTTCTCTGCATCATTTAGGGCTTCGACTATACCCTCAACTACATCTCCAAAAGCAATACCCCTGCTAGTATGAGTTTGTGGGTCAAAAAATATCTCAGTATGAACGATATTTTGCTCTTTGCACTTCAAAAGATATGCCCAAGTCAAATCATAAAAATCACTCTTTTCTACCAATACACTAGCCCCCGCATAGTATATATCCAAAAAAGGTTGTAAAGAGTCGAACTCATAAGCTTTTTTTACCTCATCCACAGTTTCATATGGTATCTTTATGCTATTTTTCTTAGCAAGCCTAAACATCAACTGGGGTTCAAGTGTTCCTTCTATATGCAGATGTAGTTCTGCCTTTGGTAAGTTTTGTATTAGATTTTTCATTTTTGACTCCTGCAATTCTAAGTATCTAACCACTTCAATTATACCATCTTCACAATGATTTCACTTTTAAGTTTTACAATTTCAACAGATAACTTATATTGCTTGCATTTGAGCGACTCTGCAACCGATGGGTCAAAATCTTTGATTTTGGGGTACCCATCGTGTGAAGCCTTAGCGATGATGCAAATAATATAAGTTATCTAACAAAACAAACGAGGAGCAAAAAATGAAAAAAATAATATTAGGATTTGTATCTGTCTCTTTGGCAGCATTGATGGCACAAGCAGGCTCTTTTACTACAACACAATATGTAAAAGTTGTAAAATCAAAAGCAAAATATGAAAATGTAATTCGCAGAACTCCTTATGAAGAGTGCTGGGACGAAAGAGTACCTGTGCAAAGAAATAGATACAGAAGAAATCACCATCGTGATGGCTTTGGAACACTTATAGGCGGAGTCGCAGGCGGAATCATAGGAAACCAAGTCGGCAGAGGAAGAGGAAGAACAATCGCAACCATAGGAGGCGCTCTCATAGGATCATTGGTTGGAAACAATCTCTCTCAAAGAGACTACAATGACAATTCATACTCATACACAACTTATGAAACCAGAAGAAGATGCACAACCCACTACAACGAAAGAAGGGAGAAAAAATTTGTAGGATATAAAAATGTAGGCTTTTTCAAAGGTCACAAGATAGTCAGATTTTCACAAAAAAAACTAAACTACATACCTATTACGATAACTGTAAGCTACTAACTTAAGCCCCGCATTAGCGGGGCTTAAGTGCTCATTTTTCATCTATCATCCAACTATTTCACATAGACATTTTTGAATATATTTTATCTCATCAACATTTAGCTTAGATAGTTTTTCTTTTATTCGTATTTTGCTTAATGCTCTTATCTCATAGACACAAGCATCACTGTTTTTTCTTAACTTGTCCCTTGAAGTAATATGAAATC
>JALUMZ010000005.1:0-366 GCA_027055635.1 Campylobacteraceae bacterium | reverse complement strand
CTATAAGGCATAGTATTTGGCTCTATTACAGTTGAAAGAGGTATGACTATAACTGTATCCAAGATATCATTATCATCTTTACTACTTAAAACAATAGCGGGTCTTAGCTTGCCTATTTCGCCACCTTTAGCAGGATTGAAATCAACCAAGCAGATATCTCCTCTATGCAATTCCATCAGATACTGCCCCATCACCGATTGTATCTTTTCTTGATGCTATCAATACTTTTTGCAACAGTTTTCTCTTTCTCTTTTTTTGCAACTCTAAACTAAATTTTTCAAACTCTTCTTTAAAAATCTTAGGCACAAAATACCCTATCTCCTCTTTTTTTCTACCATTTATAATAGTAGCTACATCATCTATATC
>JALUMZ010000004.1 GCA_027055635.1 Campylobacteraceae bacterium | reverse complement strand
GATTGATACTTATAGTAGAAACCATAAGTTTGTCTTGCATAAACAAAGAGGATGTAAACAGTTCGATCTCTCTTTTGCTTGGTGGTAATTTTAGTACATTTTGAAGTTTATTTAAAAGTAACTCTTTTTTGAGCCCATTTTCATACTCTTTCGCTCTTAAGCCTTGATTTTTCAGGAGTGAGTAGTATCTGTTTTTATTAAATACCCCGTTTACTTGAAAATTTTTATCTTTTATAAGTTGTTTTTCTATATCTGTTTTTAGGACACTAAGCCCTATGTCATCTGCAAGATTTAATAGCAGAGTTTCGTTGATTATGTTTTGCATCACAATTTTTTCAAGGCCCATTTTGTCTGCATCTTCTTTTGTAAGCCTTCCGCCTAGTTGTTGATTGTAGTAGTTGTAGTTGTTTGCATAAGCTTGTTGAAACTCTGAAACACTGATAGTTCTGTGTCCAACTTTTGCAACGGAAGTTGCCCTGTCTGTGTTCATATCATATGCACCCCAACCAACAAAACCGGCACCGATAAATGCAATTGTTGCAACCCAAATCGTTATAACCAGATACTTTTTATGTTTTTGCATCCAAGTAATCATTCTTTTCCTTCGCTTTGCACCCTTTTGGCGCTTTAAAATTTGGTATAATTCTACCTTTAAAGTTATTAAATATCGCTAAGGATGGCTAGTTATGACAAATAAAATGTTAATGCAGGAGGATTTGAAATATATTTTTCATCCTTGCACTCAAATGAAAGACCATGAAAAGATACCTCTTATACCTATAAAGAGAGGAAAAGGTGCATATATATATGATTTTGACGGTCATAAATATTTAGATTGCATAAGTAGCTGGTGGGTAAATCTTTTTGGTCATAGTAATGATTATATAAATTTGAAAATAAGAGGGCAGATAGAGGAGCTTGAGCATGTCATATTTGCCGGTTTTACCCATAAACCTGCCATTGATTTGGCAAAAAGATTAGTCTCTATTACACCCAAAGCTTTAACAAAGATTTTTTTTGCTGATAATGGTTCAAGTGCTATAGAGATAGCTCTTAAAATGTCGTTTCAATATTTTAAAAATAGAGGCGAAAGCAGACCTCTTTTTGTTTCACTTGAAAACTCATATCATGGTGAGACTTTAGGAGCTTTAGCGGTAAGTGATACAGGACTCTATAAAGATATATATACAGATATACTTTTAAAAACTATCCAGGCAAAATCACCGGCTTTAGTTGATGAGAATGATGCACTTAATGATATGAGAAATCTTTTGAAAAAACATAAAGGTAAAATTGCATCTGTTGTTATCGAGCCTTTGGTGCAGTGTGCCGGTAGCATGAAGATGTACAATCCAAGTTATATAACAAAACTTAGAACTATTTGTGATGAGGAGGGAGTATTTCTTATAGCCGATGAGATAGCTGTCGGTTTTGGAAGGACAGGCAGTATGTTTGCTTGTGAACAAGCCGGTATCAGCCCAGATTTTTTATGTCTCTCAAAAGGCATAACAGGGGGATATATGCCATTGTCTTGTGTTTTGTTTACACAAGATATATATGATGCTTTTTATTGTGATTACAATGAAGGCAAATCATTTTTAGATTCGCACTCTTATACGGGAAATACTCTAGCATGTGCAGTTGCAAATGCTGTGTTGGATATATTTGAAAATGATAATATCATAGAAAAAAATAGAGAAAAGATAGACTTGATAAGAGACCTTACAAAACCTCTTGAAAAATTATCAAATGTCAAAGAGGTGCGACAAAGAGGGATGATTTGTGCCATAGAACTACAGGGGTACGATGCAAAAGAGAGGATAGGATTGAAGTTTTTTCAAGAGGCTTTAAAAGAGGGTATATATATAAGACCCCTAGGCAATATAATATACTTTATGCCACCTTATGTTATAACAGATAAAGAGATAAGAAAGATGGTTGGTGTTGTTGAGGAGTTGCTACATGTAGTGTAGAATTTTGCAGCTATTTTCGAGTATGGCAACCATCTTGGCTATTTGTTGTAAATCTCTATCGTACATATATATTCCATAGCCTTTTATGACCATTATGTTTGTTGTGTTTTTTTTCATATAGTTGTATATCTCTATTCCTGCTCTTTCATACCAATCATCGAATTGCTTTGGATTATAAATGGGAATTTCCCCGATAATTTTAGAGCCAAAATAATCAAGTGGTTTTATCACATCATGCGCTATGCTATAAGATGTTGCAAAAGGGGGCATGACATAGGCTATATACTTTGCTTCGCTTATATTTTTATAGATATTTAGATGTATATTGGCATCCAAGCTAGCTTCATTCCATCTATAATCTTTTTTTGTATATAATTTGATGAAATCACTCTCTTGTAGATTGTCAAATATAGCATCTCTCTTATTGATAATAAATTGGTCTTTTTCTATTTTTGATGAAATAGAGCCATGAAATATTCCAAAAAAATTCTTTCTAAACATTGAGAGAGCTATATCTTTCATCTCTTGTTTTAGAAATTTATTCAAAATTTATCCTTTGTTTATCCATTGTTTGGTATTATACCTAAAACAATTAAAGGCTAATATAAAGTGAAAATCCCACATATCCCTGTTTTACTAGAAGAGGTTAAAGAGATATTTAAAGATATAGAAGAGGGCTATATAATAGACTGTACTGTCGGTTATGGTGGTCATAGTGAAGCGCTTTTGAAACAGAACCCAAAAATCAAACTCATATGCTGTGATCAAGATAGAGTTGCCATTGATTTTAGCAAGAAAAGGTTGGAAAAATATAGCCATAGAGTGATATTTGAAAATGATAAATTTTCAAATATCATCTCTAAATATAGAGATTTTCCATTAAGAGGGGTTTTGGCTGACATAGGTGTATCTTCACTTCAGCTAGATGATGAGAGTCGTGGTTTTGGATTTAAGAGTAGTGCTCTTGATATGAGGATGGATAAAAATAACTCTTTGAGTGCTTATGAAGTTGTAAATAGTTACTCTTTAAAAGAATTAGAAGATATCTTAAGAGATTATGGAGAGGTAAGAGAGTATAAAAGGGCAGCAAAGATCATAATTGAAGCTAGAAAAAAAACAGAGATAAAGAGTTCACAACAGTTATCAGATATATTTAAAAAATTTCCATCTAAAAAAGGGATAAATCCGGCAACTTTGGTTTTTCAAGCTATTAGAATAGAGGTAAATGATGAATTAGGGGAGTTGGCTCTACTACTAGAAGCATTGGAAGATGCAAATTTGCATGATTGTATAGTGTCTATCATCTCTTTTCATTCCCTAGAAGATAGAATTGTAAAGAGAGTTTTTAAGGAGTTCGCAAAGAGTTGTAATTGTCCTAGCGGTATCATGAGGTGTGAGTGTGGAAATAACCACTCCCTAGGGAAGATTTTGACAAAAAAACCAATAGAGCCGACAAAAGAGGAGATAAGATTAAATCCAAGAAGTAGAAGTTCAAAAATGAGGGTGTTTTATCTGAAATGAGTAAAAAAATCAAAAAAACCATAAAAGATAAAGATGGTAAAAAACAACTTTTAGACAAGATAGATGAAGAGATAAATGCAGAGAAAAATCTTGATTTTAGGCTTTTGGTTGCTGTTTATCTTAGTATAATAGTTGGTTTACTGATAATTTTACCAAAAATATATATCAAAAATGAGATTTATTATATAAGCAGACAAATAAGCAAGATTTCGAGTGAATACTCTGTCCTAAAAGAGGAAAACAGATTTTTAAAACAAAAAGTGGAGTACATAAAATTCAAAAACCAAGTCTTAGATACGGTGTTTTGATATGGTAAAGAGATTTATAACATTTGCAGTTGAGAAATCTATACTAAACCATATTTTTTTACTGTTTTTGATTGTTTTAGCATTTTTTTCATATCAAAATATCCCAAAAGAGATCTTTCCCCCATCAAACCTAGAGACTATCTCTATAACAGGTGTTTATGCCGGAGCTAGTCCGGACATACTTGATAAAATAGCAGTTAAGCCTCTTGAAGATGAATTGAAAAATCTAAGCGACAAAGAGAGAATAGAGAGTAGCGTAAAAAATGGATTTTTCAAGATACTCGTTTATCTAAGAGAGGGAAGTGATCAAGCAAGCGTACTTGATGATGTCAAAGATGTAATCTCAACCGTAAGAAAAGATTTTCCCTCAGACATGGATGAGCCTGTTGCAAAGATATTAAAAACTTCTTATCCTCTAGCTACTATCGCCATCGCTTCAAATGAACCAAAAGATAAGATGCTTGATGTTGCAGATGAGCTTAAAACAAGGCTTTCAAAAATCAAAAATCTAAGCGATATAAGTATAAGGGGATATTCAGATAAAGAACTTCTGATAAAGATAGATGAAAAAAAACTTCAAGCTTATGGATTAAGCCCAAGTGAGGTTGCTTCAAAATTAAGCTCTATTAGCAGTATATACCCGATAGGTCTCATAAAGCAAAGAGGTGGACATCTTTTTATCAGTACAATTTCTGGTGAAAAAAATCTTGAAAAATTGCGAAATATGCCTCTATCATTTGGTGTTAAAACCATAAAATTACGAGATATAGCAGATGCAAATTTTCAACTAGCAGATCCAAATGAGATTTCACATTTCAACGGTAAACCAAATATCTCTGTAAATATGAACAAAGCCAAAGAGGGAAACGCTATAACTTTGGTAAAAAATGTAAAAAAAGTCCTGAAAACATTTAGACTAAAGTATAAAAATTATGATTTTGAGGTCTATACGGATACATCTATATGGATAAGAAATCGTCTAAATACAGTCATATCAAATATCATATTTGGACTTATCTTGGTCTCTTTGTCAGTATATATATTT
>JALUMZ010000003.1 GCA_027055635.1 Campylobacteraceae bacterium | reverse complement strand
ACTCTTGAGGTACAATAAGTACATCTGCTAGTTTTTGCCTCATATATGCAACCTTTCCTAGTTTCTATTAATTGGTGTTACTTCTGGTTAGGTACTTAAGAGCTTATTAAAGCTAATAATTATAATATACATATCTAAAGATTTCAGAATGATTCAGGAGGTTACTTGTGAGAAAATTTTTTGGTTTAATATTTATGGCATTGATGCTTTTTTCCTTTGCAGGATGCGGCGGTGGAGGAAGTAGTGGAACGGTCTCTTCTGTAGCAAATACACTTGAATATAGTTCCAATGGTAAGACTATCACAGGTTTTGTAAAAATCGGTGCTGAAGATGTAGTAAATACAAATGATTTGATAAGAAAAATAGAGTTGAGCGATTTTTATGTAGTTGCACAGGGTTGTGAAATCGCTAGTGCTACTTTTTCACCTGAAGTTTTAACATTTGATTCTGCTTCTGGTTCAATACAGCAACTTGACATGGAGATTAATTTTAATTCCTCTTGTAGTGATGCAAATGTCGAATTACATAGAACAAAAACAATCTATGATACTATCCAAGGAGTTGTGCAGGTTCCTAAATCAACAGCAGAATTCTCTTTATTGCCTATAGCGAATTCTACACCAAATAATAGTATCCAATATGCTTTAAGCACAGCAGATAATAATGTAACTATTTCAAGCTCTTTAGAGGAAAGGAGTATAGATATATATCTATATGAAATTAAAAATGGATTTAGTACCCCAGTAGCAAATAAAACAGTGCTTGCAAATTTTGTACAACCTGTCTTCGGATCTCTAAAAGCGTATAAAGCACAAACTGATGAAAATGGGAAAGCATCTTTCGTGTATGATGCACCGTCCTCTATAAAAGATTTAAATAGTACTACTTTGAATTTTTATCTTGAAGATGATAATACTCTACAATCAAATATAGATTTACAGTTTGTTGAGTCTAATGCAAATCATGTAAGTAAGATATATTTAGTACCAAAATCTGTTGAAGTATTGACACCAAATGAATCTCATACTATTAAAATTGTCACTATAAATGATAATAATGAACCGATAAGTGCAAGTGTAAATATCTCCTCTTTGGTAGATGGTAGCGGAAATGACTATGGAACGCTTTCAACTCAAAATATTACGACTAACACAAGTGGAGAAGGTAATCTTGTATATACATCACCAGATAATCTTAGTGCTATATATGATACAAATAAAACTATAACATTTACGGTAAATAATTCTGATGGTACTAAAGAACAAAGTGAGTTACCTATTTTGTTTAAAAAGCCGGTAGTAGATGAAAATGCAACAGACTATAAGATAGGTTTATCTCTAGACTCTTCTTCTATTAAAATTGAAGATAGTGCAAATTTATTGATTCGAATATATAAAAAAGAGGATAATGCAACTACTATTGATAGTACCAATGTGCATAATGTTACTTTAATATCAGAGTTTCCGGATATGCTTAAATTTAATATTAATGGTATCGAGTCAGATAACACAAGTTACACGGAAAAAGCACAAAATTCTCTAAAGGTAGATAGTTTTACAAAGGCTGGTATTGCTATTATAAAAGCAAGTGCAACAATCTTTGATGGAGAAAAAAATGTTACGATAGAACAGGATTTTAGCTATACAATTATGTCTGGTCCTATCAGTTCACTTTCATTGGTCTATGTTGATACAAATTATGATAACGGTCTATTTTCTGATCACTATGTAGTGCATGCCATAGATAAGTATGGAAACCCTGCCAATAAAGGAGAACATATATATGCTGGCGTTGTTAATGGTCTTGAGTTCTCCAGTAAAGATGATACAACACCGCTTAGTTATGATAGTATAGGAACTATAAATAGTGGAGATCCAGCTACCTTTTCTGTGAATAGTGCGGATTCAGAATTTGGTAATGTAATTGTGCAAAAAGATAGAGTGATTGTTTTGGCTAGTGATTATAGACATGATTCAAGTTACCTTGGAGGATGGTCTATACAGAGTGTTGATACAAATACAAGTTTAACACTTGATAAAAAATATGATGGAACAAGTATTAGTGATTTATCTTTCGTTATAGGCTCTGAGGATAGAGCCGATACATGTGGAAATACTTTGGCTTTAGCTGATTTGGACAGTCAGGATAACTCTTATGCGATAGGAGAAAATGGTATAGCAGATTTAACTCTGAGGTACGATCCTTATCTTATTGGAAAAGATGTCTATATGTATGTAAATGCATATACTACCGAGGGAAGGGTAGGTACCCCGCTAAAGCAGAAATTATATGGAAAAGGGATAACGGCAACAGATAAAACTTGTACGGCTGTCGGTGATTGTTCTACAACATTATCGTTTACTATAAACGAAAGAGGTGGCGAGGCATTAAAAAATGTAGCTGTTCCTATCAAGTATGAGGGTAGTTGTCAATCTATCTCCGGAAAGACTGTTAAGGTTGCAGTTTTAGGATGTACAGGAACTATATATACAGAGGTAAATAGTACAGATGCTGATGATCCTTGTGTTATTTCATGGAGCGGTTCTATATATTATGATTCATCTGCACCACCGTCAACTATATACTACTAGATAAATTTGGTTATTTTTCGCTATAATTCCCGCCAAAAGCTCCTAGTTTCTTAAGCTAGGAGCTTTTGTAAGAGTGTAGGGGTGTGCATATGAAAGCAGTTGTTTTAGCAGGTGGAAATGGCACTAGACTTTGGCCTATAAGTAGAAAACTTATGCCAAAGCAGTTTGTCAAACTTTTTTCAGACAAATCTCTGTTTCAGATGACTTTAGAGAGAAATAGAGATATATGCTCAGATTTTCAAATTGTCTCAAACGAAGAGCAGTATTTTGTAGCTTTAGACCAAGCGCAAGAGATGGGAATGGAGTGTGAAAAATTTATATTAGAACCTGTAGGCAGAAATACTGCTGCTGCCATAGCTATCTCCTCTTTTGGATTTACACATGATGATATTTTGTTGGTTTTGTCCTCAGATCATTTGATAAAAAATAAAAAAAGATATAAAGAAGCAGTTGCAAAAGCAAAGGAGTTGGCACAAGACGACAATTTAGTCACATTTGGTATAACACCTACCTTTGCACAAACAGGCTTTGGCTATATAGAAGCTAAGGGATATGATGTAAAAGCATTTCATGAAAAACCAGATTTGAAAACAGCACAAAAATACCTGAAAAATCAAAATTACTTTTGGAATAGCGGTATGTTTTGCTTTAAAGCAGGACTGTTTTTAAAAGAGTTAAAAGAATTCTCCCCTGATATCTATAGAGCATCAAAAAAAGCCTATGAAAACGCAACACATAGTGAACTAACTCGTATAAAAATGGAAGATATGCTCAATATCCCAGAAGATAGCATAGATTATGCAGTCATGGAAAAAAGTACAAGAGTAAAAGTGGTGCCAAGTTCAATAGGGTGGAGCGATATGGGAAGTTTTGATGCTCTACATAAGGAGCTGCCAAAAAATGAAAATAACAACACAAAAAGTGACAATCTTATAGACATAGACTCTAAAAACAATCTAGTTTTAGCAAGGAAAAAAGTAGCTTTGATAGATGTAAGTGATTTAGTAGTAGTCTCTACGAATGACGCGCTGCTTATTTCTAAACAAGGAAGTTCTCAGAAAGTAAAAGAGGTAGTATCTCATTTAAAAAAAGAGGACTCAACACTACCAAATATCCACTTAACTGTTCATCGGCCATGGGGAACCTATACAGTTTTAGAGGACTCACCGAAATATAAGATAAAAAGAATTAGAGTAAAACCCAAAAAAAGGCTATCTCTGCAAAAGCACTTCCATAGAAATGAGCATTGGGTAGTCGTAAGTGGAACAGCAGTTGTAAAAGTTGGAAAAAATGAGATGACATTAAGAGCAAATGAATCTACATATATAGATGCCGGTGTAGAGCATAGATTGGAAAACCAAGGAAATATAGATTTGATTTTGATAGAGGTTCAAGTGGGTGAGTATCTTGGTGAAGATGATATAATAAGGATAGAAGATGACTACAAGAGAGAGTGCTGATTGTATAGAAATATTTTAATAGCTTTTGATTTTGCAAAAAGAGATTTTAAAGATAGATATATTGGTACAGGATTAGGGCAGTTTTGGTATATACTTTCACCAATAATTACAATTTTTATATATACCGTGATATTTTCAGATTTTATGAAAATGAAAATGAATATAATTGACAGCTCCTATGCGTATAGTATATATTTGGTTCCTGGTATTTTGTCATGGACTGCATTTAGTACAATTTTGATAAGATTAAATTCTTCTTTTGAGGTAAAATCAAATTTAATAAAAAAAATCAATGTACCAGCATATACATTTCAGCTTAGTATTTTAATAACAGAGTTTTTAACATTTTGTATATCTATGAGTCTTAGTATAGTTTTCTTAATTCTTATAAAACACCCAATAACATGGGCATATATTTGGATTTTACCTATTATGCTCCTTCAAACTATTTTTGTTTTTGGTTTAGGTGTAATTTTTTCTCTTTTTACACCATTTTTTAAAGATTTAAAAGAAGCAGTTCCAATTATGATTCAACTTTGGTTTTGGATGACACCTATAGTATATGTAAAAGATATGATAGCAGATAAATACCCTTGGATATTGGTTTATAATCCTTTTTACTATTTTTTACACATCTATCAAGATATTTTTTTATTTTCAAAAATCCCCTCATTTAGAGATGTAATGATAACTATTGTCATTGCGTTCTTTGTGCTGTTTTTGGCTGGTTTTTTATATAAAAAAATGATAGGAACTATTAAGGATATCATTTGAAATCAAATATTTTAGAAGTAAAAAATATTAC
>JALUMZ010000002.1 GCA_027055635.1 Campylobacteraceae bacterium | reverse complement strand
ATATGAGAGTTAACATGGAAGATGCAAAGAGTTTAATACCCATCTCTTTTCTTTTGGAGGTTGGAAAGATAATCATAGCCAAGGAGATTATAGAAAATTCAGATACTCAAAACTTTAGCCAAAGTATTAAAGAAGGGGATATTATAGCAAAAGTAGAAGAGGATTTTGTGGGGATAAGTTCATCCAAGGTAAATACTTTGCTGTTTGATCATTGGAATTTTAATGATCTATTTGTTGATAGTATGTTATATCTAGATAATCCATCTTTTGCACCGGAAAAATATAGACATCTTTCAGAGGCTCTTGATGTTGTGCAAACATGTATCAATATAAAAGAGGTTATGAGTGAAGAAAGTCTAAAAAACAGTAGAAAAAAAGTCAAGGAGTATGATTTATCTCTTGATATTTTTGACAGAACAGTTCAAAGATGGAGACAAACACTAGAGCGATAAGTATTTAGACCCCTATAATAGTATCGCTTGGTTGAAATGATGCTGTTATGTGGTTATTTTCTGCTACATGTAGAGCATGAAATTTTTTGGCTTGCATAACAGAAATGATAGAGATAACAGGGTTTATTTGTAGTGTTAGCTCGACTAGATTGCCCTCGGTTTTTATCTTTTTGATTGTACATAGAATCTCATTTTCACCATCTTTTTTTTCATTGGATATATTTACCCACGGTGCTTTTATCAGTACATATACACTTTTGTTTTCTTTGATCCCGAGATCTTTTACGCTTTTATTTGTGATGCTTGAGTATATTTGTAAAGAGTTGTCAATCAATATAGATATCTTAGAGTTTATAGCACCTTTTTCTACTCTCTTTACCTTTCCAAAGAGTTGATTTCTAGCACTTGTTCTTAGTGAACTTCTATGCAAAAAAGCTTGCAGGGTGGAAAAATTATCTATATGAGACTCTATAGTTTTTAAAAATTCCTGCTCAGAAGTATAAAGTAAATCATACATTTTTATGTACTCTTTTGCTCTTTTTGTTAGTCTGCTTCCACCACCTTTTTTACCTCCGGCATTAGAGATTATCAGCTCTTCATTGGAGAGATTTTTCATCTCATTTAGTGAATCCCACGCAGCTTTATAGCTCATATTCATGGCCCTTGCAGCTTTTGAGAGAGAGCCGTATCTGTCTATATTTTTAAGGATTTCTATACGACCTTTGCCTAAAAATCCTTTTTTATCTTTATCAAACCACAGACTGCTGTCTATATGCATTATCGTTTATCATCTTTATATAAAAATTTAAAATATTTTCTTACTATTGTTGGTTTATAACCGGTATATCCACCCCAGAGTGCAACACAAATTAAACTAAACCATAAAGGTGCTCCAAAGTATGATAACCCATAAAAAATGATGAGACTAATCCCCACTATGATGGCAAAGTCAAGAATTGTATCTATAAGTTTTGTCATGATATGTATCCTATAAATTGCCAAGAGGCAGCACTGCATATACCTGCTAATATACCAGCTAGTATATCATCTCCCATCACTCCAAGACCACCTTTGGTATCTCTGTCTATTTTTCCTATCAAAGATGGTTTCCATATATCAAAAATCCTAAAATATATAAAACTTAGTAACATTTGAGTCAGGGTGTTTGAGCTTAAAATAAAAGCCAACCAGAGTCCAACCACTTCATCTATGACTATGCTCTTGTCGTCATGAGAGTGGGTTCTTGCTTCGTACTTGTTTATCTCTTTTACGGCTATTAGGGTTATTAAAATTGTTAGTAACAACAGTGTGTCTGTATGAAAGTATTGTAAGATTATAAAACCGACGATTCCTGCTAGTATGCTTCCGGCAGTTCCTGGGGCATATGGAGACAATCCGCTGTAAAAAAAAGTCAAAAAAAGTTTTTGCAAAACAGAATCCTTATGTGAGTGATGTTGTTTGGTGAAGCTTCATAAGATTTAGATAAAACTCCTCTTCACTATGGTTCTCTAGTAAGCCGTTATTTGGAAAAATATCATCATAGAGTGCATTTATATTTTCAAAGCGATTTGGCATACATGCACTTAAGAATTTTGAAGAGATATCGGTTCTCATGAGTACAGCCGGAGGGAGTATCCCGACTCTAAAAAATCTTCTAAGAGCTTTAGAGTTGTATTTTATGTGTCTGTGTGGCCCATGAGGGCAAGTACTACTATTTACAAGAGTTCTGCAATCTTTACAATAGACAAATCTTGAAATTACCTCTATATCTATATCAAGGGATTCATATTTGCTCAGTATGGATTTTATCTCATTTTTATCATAATACAACCCTATGCCAGTATGGTTGTTCCCAATTATAAATTTATTACATCCAAAATTATTTGCGCAGATACAGTCTAATATAGCATCATTGAATCCGGCAAAAAGATAAGTACTTTCAAACGGAACGACTAAAACTCTGTTTTTAGGCAAATAGTTATCTATGGCATATTTTAGAATTTCATGTTTTACATCATAGTTTATTTTGTTTGTTATTCTATGGTGTTTAGAGAGAAAAACGATTACCAAATCACTTCTTTCAAGTGTAATTCTCAAAAGTCTCTCATGTGCTCTGTGAAATGGTCTCGCATCCATCATGATAGCAGCTACACTCTTTGCACCGCTTGATTTTATAGCGTTTTTTATCTCTTTTTTGACATTTTTTATGCCATCATAATCGACATGATATTTTCCGTATATGGAGTATTGACCGAGTCTTCTTAGAAAATCTTTTGTTGCTTCGTTTTGTGTGTCATAGTTCCCAAATATCTGCTCTATTCGCTTTTTTCTGTCTATTTTGAAAAAGCCCTCAGCCTCTATCTCCCCTCTTTTTATTCCACCTACGACTATGTCTATTATTTCACCTTTTTTTATACTGCTTATAGTCTCTTCATTTTTTCTACCTGATGGAGCTAGTATAAAAGGAAAAGGAAATGGTTTTCCTTTGTAGCATCTGCTATTATCAACTTCAATAGCCTCTTCTTCATTCATAAGCTTATCTACTGGTTTAAATATGCCCTCTTGTGCAAATGACAAAGTTGCAAGAGCTTGTGAGTCTATGACTATTTGTCTATTTTTTCTTATTGAGCCCATATTTCTTCCTTTTTTCCCAAAGACTTTTTCTTGATATTCCCAATTTTTTAGATAGTTCCGTATCTGGAAATTTATTTTGAAAATTAATAATAGTATGTTTTACATAGTCATCTATAGATAAAATTTCTCCATGATTTAGGATCTTATTGCTATCATTTACCTCTATATAAAAAAATGGTGCACTCTCTGTCAAGTCTGTTGTAGATATAAATGCAAATTTATTTTCAATAAGGCTAAAGAGTTTAGTTTTTTCACTCTTTTTAAGCTTTTGTAACTCCGTTAGGTATATGATCTCATCATCTTCTGTTTTATGTATCTGCTCCATCGTGTTTGAACTAGTTAAAGATATAAAAGTAAATGATTTTTTTATTTTTGCACAATAATCAAATACAAGAGCATCTGCAACTTTTTGTGAATTTGTTTTGATGATGGCAGGAAATTTTATTTTAGAGTTAAATTTAGGAATATTCGTACTTTCAAATATATGTTTTAAATACCTTTTGTAAGTATTATTATCTCTTTTGATTATATCAAAATCATTCAAATGCTTTAGTTTTCTTACCAATTCTTCAATCATAAACGGTTTTTGTATATAATCACTTGCTCCCGCTTTTATAGGGTTTGAAACAGTATCATTGCTGATATAAGAGATCATTAGTATGATTATTGAAGATTTGTGTTTTTCTATGACAGGGTAAAAATTTTGCCCTGATATATTTGTTGAGAGCAGAATAGAATCATACTTTTCATCCCGAAGAGCATCTTGGACAGTTGTTGCTATGTCACATTTATATCCTACTTCTGTCAGTTTTGAAGCTATGCTTTGAGCCAAATAAATTTCATTTTCTACTATTAAAATCTTCATCTTTTCGTCCAGTCAAAATATTTTAGAGTTGAGGTTACACTCACTGCTACTCCTTCGCATCTTCCTATAAATCCTAGCTTTTCTGTTGTAGTTGCCTTTATATTGATAAAAATAGGTCTTATGTGTAGAATTTTTGCCAAAGTTTGTGAGATTTTACTCTTAAAACTGTGCAGTTTTGGAGTTTGTGCCATTATAGTTATGTCACAATTTACAATCTCAAATCCAACACTTGTTACAAACTGATACACATCTTCGAGTAACTCCTTGGAATCTATATCTTTATATTTTATATCATCATCAGGAAAAAGTTCACCGATATCACCCGCCCCAATAGCACCCAAAAGAGAGTCTATAAGAGCATGAATAGCCACATCACCGTCAGAATGAGCCTTAAAGCCGGGGCTTTCTTGGATTTTGACACCACCTAACATCATAATTTTATCGTCTTGAAATTGATGCACATCAAAGCCATTACCAATAAATATATCACTTGATGGTGCTTTTTTGCAATTGATATCATCCAAATCTTCAAGAAAAGTCAATTTTTTTGCTTTTTTATCTCCTAAGACATATGTTACTTTTCCGCCTTTTGCTTTTATGGCACTACTCTCATCAGTATAGCTTATATCTGTATCTAATGCCTCTTTCAAAATAGAGGTCTTTGAGAGTTGAGGTGTCTGTATGAGTTTGACTTTTTCTCTATCTATCGTCAAGTCACCATATACAACTGTATCGCTTGCATTCAGATATGGCACTACTATATCGCTTTCATACATCTTTTTGGTTATTCTTGCAAGCATTTCATCATCTATGCAGACTCTAGCTATGTCACTAACCATGACATAAGGCGTCTCTACATGTAGGAGCGCATTTTTAAGAGAGTCTTGTCTGCTCTTGCCGCCTTGTA
>JALUMZ010000001.1 GCA_027055635.1 Campylobacteraceae bacterium | reverse complement strand
ATATCATCAAAATCAACCGTATTTACGGTTCCTGCATTTGCCACAACTATGCAAGGAGTACCATTTTGTCTCTTTAGTGCAGATTCCAAATCACTCAAAGAGATAGCTTCTGCATCTTTTTTGGCTTCTATCAACTCTACCGAGTCTTTGCCTAAACCTAACATCGAAAGAGACTTGTATATGCTAGAGTGTGGAGTTGCACTTAGCACACTTAGCTTCTTGGGGATTTTGCATAGTCCTTCAATCGCAATATTTATACCAAAATGCTTGCCAAACCACTGTCTTGCTGTTGCAAGAGCTACAAAGTTTGACATCGTAGCACCACTCGTAAAAATACCCTCAAAACTATCATCAAGTTCAAAAAGCTCTTTTAGTTGGCTAAGAGTTTCTATGGTTATATCAGCAGAACACGACTCTCCAAGATTTGCAACATTTTGATCATATAAAGATGTAATCCAATCTCCTAAAAGTGAAGCAGGAGTAGTTCCGCCTGTTACAAAACCAAAATACCTAGAACTTGAACTTCCACTCATATATGGTTCAAATTTTTGCTTAAATAACTCTAGTGCTTTTAAAAAACCCTTTCCATCATGAGGGAGAAAGCCCTTTTCAAATTTTGGCTGTAAAATACCTACTTTTCTACTGTTTGCTTCTTTTAGATACTTGGCGCTGAGAGTATAAAACTCTCTTATTAGATGTTCTATATTTTCTTTATCGTTTTTAAGTGTATCATACATAAAATTACCTTTTTACCTAACTAAACTCTTTTTTCAAATGCCAGTTTTAAACCAAGCCCGATAAATACAACTCCACTTATCTTATAAATACGACTCAAAACACTTGGCCTTGCTTTTATATAAGACGACAGGGAACCGGATATATATCCAACGGGGGCTTTTATACAAAATGTCACTATGGCAAAGGTTATACCTAAGATAAAAAGTTGAGTTGATGTCGCCGTACCATCTGATACGACAAATTGGGGAAGATATGAAAAGAAAAAAATTGCAACTTTAGGATTGGTTAAATTCGATAATGCACCTTGCATAAACATTTTTTTATATGATACTTTTGGCAAGTTGTCCATAGTTAGTTTTGAATGGTCACTCTTCAATAAAATTATTCCTAAATAAAATAGATATCCTGCACCAATAATTTTTACGATAGTAAACAGAGTTTCCGAAGCCAATAAAAGAGCACCTAGTCCTAAAGTTGCCAAGATTGTATGTCCAAGTAGCCCGACACTCACTCCAAGTGCTGTCATCACACCTGCTTTTCTACCTTGTGAAATAGAGCGTGACATAACCAAGATCATGTCTTGCCCCGGGGTTATAATAAGAATTGACGATGTGATGATGAAGATCAAATTTACAGCTTCCATATGATTCCTTTTAGATTACCTTTCTAGTTTTTCAAATTCTTTTTCGTATTTTTGTGTTATTTCTTCAAATTTTCCTTGTGAAACTTCTAGTTTTTCAAATGCTTCTTCTATATCGGTTTCTTGTTCTGCGATATTTTTGTACAAATCTATTATTTTTGAACTCTCATTTTGAGCAGACAATCTTATCAACTCTTGTTGATTTTTTTCTAGTAATTCTTCTTGCCCAATTATATGGTTTTCTAGCTTTTCTATCTCTTTTTTTAGTGTGCTTGTCAGCTTATTTCTCTCTTGAAGAAGGGCTGCTCTTCTTTTTTTATTTTCATACCTGTTTGATTTGGCAGGCTTTTTCTCTTTTCTCTGCTCTTCCTCATCTTCCCAGCCAATTTTTTCTAAAAATGTATCATATCCATCATCAAAATATTCTGCCCCTCTGCTTGAAAAGACTATGAGACAATCTGCGACACTTCTTAGCAATTCCTCAGAGTGAGTTACTAGTATGATTGAGCCTTGAAAGTTCCTTATCGCCTTTGTCAAAGATTCGATTGACTCCATATCTAGGTGATTTGTCGGCTCATCCAAAAAAAGTAGATTTACTTCACTAGCCAAAGTTTTGCCAAGCATTACTCTGCTTTTTTCTCCTCCTGAAAGAAGTGAGATTTTTTTATCACTCTGTTCACCGCCAAACATCATAGCACCGCAAATTCCTTTGGCTTGTGGTGTTGAAAGTTTTGTATTTGATGCATATATCTCTTCAAAAACAGTATTGTTTAAGTTAAGATGGTTTATATTTGTTTGCCCAAAGTGCGAAAACGAAGCACTTGGGTGCATCTTTATCTCTCCGCTGTTTGGTTTTAATTCATTGGCTAGTACATTTAAAAGTGTTGATTTTCCTTTGCCATTTTTTCCTATTATGCCCAAACACTCACCTTTTTTCAAAGTAAACGAAACTTTTTCAAACAGTATTTTTGATGAATCATAACCGAAACTCAAATCTTCCACTTCGAGCAAAACCTTAGCCGGCGTATTTTTATAGTTAAAATCAAATCTCAGATTGGATTCAGATGTAAAATCATCCATCTTTTTTATCTTTTCTAGTTGCTTGACTTTGGATTGCGCCAAAGCCGCAGTTGATGCTCTAGCTCTATTTTTGGCTATAAATTCTTCTAACTCTTTTATCTTTTTATCTTGCGAAATTTTCTCTTTCTCATAAAGTTCATCATTTGCCCTAAGTTGCTCATAGAACTTATGCGTATCGCCCATAATCGTGTGAAGTTTTTTTCTTACTATCCCCATAGTGTGAGTTGTTATTTTATCCATAAAGTCTCGATTGTGGGTGATTAACATCACTTCTCCATCAAAGCTTCTTAAAAATATTTCAAGCCAGCGAAGAGAGACAATATCAAGGTAGTTTGTCGGCTCATCCAAAAGCAATAAATTTGGCTCAGCCACTAAGAGTTTTGCAAGATTTATGCGTATTTGATAACCACCGGAAAATGAAAGAGGGTTTGAATCCAAATCTTCTTTTGTAAAGCCAAGTCCAAAAAGTATCTTCTCAACCTTATAGGTATCGTATCTTGCATCGTGTGATAGAGCAAGTGAAACCTCATCTCTTATACTGTTTTTACTAAATTTAAGATGTTGTTCTAACGCTCCTATTTTGTAGTTTTTGGGAATTAAAACTTCACCATTGTCTGGCTCCATAAGACCGAGTATTATCTTAAACAGAGTAGATTTTCCACTACCGTTGCGACCCACCAGTCCAACTCTGCTTCTTGGGGCTAACTTAAAATTTATATTATTGAAAAGCTCCCTTGAGGCGAAACTTTTGGATATATTTGCTAATTGTATCATCTATTTTAAAAACTTATCTATCAATTCTTTGTATTTCTTCTCTATGATATGCCTCTTCTTTTTCATTGTATTTGTCAACTCTTCTCCTACTTTAAATTCATCTTCTAACAAGTGTATATTTTGTAGTTTTTCAAATGATTTAAATCCATTCTTTTGATTTAGTATTTTATTCATATCATTTTTAATCTCATTTGAAATTTTTTTATCTCCAAATAGACTCTGCACATCATTTATGACTTTATTGAATTTTTTAGAGACATACTCGCTTAACTCCTCCAAATCAGGGACGATTAACATTCCTAAGCCCTTTTTATCTTGTCCAACAAGTATGGCATCTGTGATAAAAGGGAGTTTTGAAATAGCAGATTCTATTTTACTTGGGTCTATATTTTCCCCGTTTGCTAAAACTATTATCTCTTTTGAACGCCCTGTGATGACGAGCTCTCCTCTTAGAGTTAGCTTCCCTAAATCTCCTGTTTTAAAATAACCATCTTCTGTAAATGCTTTTTTATTCTCTTCATCATTATCATAATATCCCGGAGTTACTTGTTCACCTTTGATGATAATCTCTCCTACTTTTCCATTTTCCAGCTCATTTCCCTCTTCATCTACAATTTTCAAATCTGTATGATTTGTTGGGAGTCCTAGGGTAGAAAAAGTATTGCAATTGAGTGCTCTTCCGGCGATTGCCGGTGCACACTCCGTCATGCCATAAGCATTTACTATCCTGATTCCAACCGCATCAATCCAGCTATCTATAAAATCAGGAAGCGACCCTCCTCCGCTAATCGCGAGTCTTAGTCTGCCTCCAAACTTTTCTTGCACGGCTCTTAGTTTCTTTTTTGCCAAAATATTTGGAAGATACAGGAAGAAGAGCTTAAAATAAGCTCTGCTCTTATCTGTACATATAGAGATAAAATTTCTCTTTTCAAACAGAGGTAATTCATCCTTAATAACTCTAAGGTTATAGTTGTAAGCAGCGGAAATATCAACCAATTTTAGAAAAATTTTGTACTTTTTTGGATCTTCTTTTTTTAGCTTAGAGTTTATCTTTGTGTACATAGACTCCCAAAGTCTTGGAACTGTAGCAACTAAAGTCGGTTTATAAACTTCTAAATCATTTGCAAAAGTTTTTATGCTAGAATAGACTGTGCAACACCCCATGGAGATAGATAGATACTCAACAGCTCTTTCAAAAATATGCCAAGAAGGCAAGATAGAAACCCAAATATCATCACTGCTTAGGGCTATGATATTAGGCAGTTCTCTGACATTATACATGATATTTTTGTGTGTTAAAATCACACCTTTTGGAACTCCCGTAGTACCAGAAGTATAGATAAGTGTAAAAGTATCATTTTCATTTAGATTATTAGCTAGTTCTTTAAATTCTCTTATATCATCTTTATATATTTTTTTATCTTTAAGCAAATCTTGATAAGAGTAGGTATTGTCAAAAAAAGTGTGGATACTGTGGGCTTCAAGTATAAATATCGATTTTAAAGATAAGCTTTTTAACATCTCTTTATGTTCTTCATAAACAGATTCGTTCTCTATGATTAAGTACTCGCATTTAGAGTGGCGCATGATGTACTCTAACTCTTTTGTTGTAGTATCACTGCCTCTTGG